>CAZAVT010000145.1:0-7461 GCA_964488395.1 uncultured Burkholderiaceae bacterium
CAGGCCCTCGAAGCGCATCCGCAGGTCGACCAGGAACGGGTCCATGGCGAAGCATTCCGAAGCGAGCAGGTCGGCGCCGATGGCGGTCATCGCCCGCAGCATCGCGGCCGCCTCGGAAAAGGCAAACGATGCGGTGCAGACGATGGGCGGGCGCGGGATCAATTGCAGCGCGATTCGGGTCTTGATGCCGTGAGCCCCGCAGTCGCCAAGAAAGCAGCCGGTCAGGTCGGGTCCGTAATAGCGGTAAAAGGGCGAAGCCTCGCCCGCTGCGCCCCAGGAGCCGGTCCTGACGATCTCGCCTTCCCCCGTCACCACCTCGAGCGCCAGCACCGACTCGGCGGCGCTGCCCCGGTTGCCCGAGCCGAAAAATTTCGCTCCCTGCGATAGTGCGCCGCCCACCGTCGCATGCTTGCCGGAAAACGTGCCCCAGAACGGCGTTCTCAGCCCCAGGGGTTTCAAGGCCTCATCGAGTTGCTCCCAGGTGACCCCCGGCTCGACCACCACGAAGCGATCTGCAGAGTTGATCTCGACGATCTGGTTCATCCCGCGCAATTCGATCATCAGGGTGCGCTCATCGGCGGGAACGTAACCGGCGCTGTAGGAGAGGCCTGCCCCGCGCGGTGCCAGACTCATCCCCTCGCGTACGGCCAGCCGAACCAGTGATCGAACGTCCTCGGCGGTACGAGGGCTGACGAGGGCCAATGGTGCGGCCGCGCCCTCGAAAAAAATATCCTGTCGCGCCGCAGAGAGGCTTGCCGGCTGGCAATCGATTCGGTCGGCGCCGAGGATCCCGGTGAGCTGATCGAGCAGACCGCTCGATGCTGAGGCCTTGTTCATCGCGGGATCCCCCTTGCCCAGATGCGGTTCCGTCTCTGTCGGACGGGTCGGGTCGATGCTAACATGCGCTGCGATTTGCGAACCGCCGCCGCAGAGCGTCGGACTGGAGGAGGGCAGTGTTGTCAGCGGATCGAGCGATCATCGACGGGGAGCTTCCCGAACGCTTCGCCGGTCTGGCCGGTCTCGCACCGGACGACCCGATGATGAGCGCTCGGCTGATGGGCGTCATCACCGCGCTCGCCGCCGAGGTCTACGGCCTGAAGGCGGAGGTCGCGCGACTGCGCTTGGCGCTCGAGACTGCGGGAGTGACGAGTCCCGAGCAGATCGAGGCCGCAGGGCGCAGCCAGACGATGCAGGCCTGGTTTGCCAGCGAGGAGCCTGCCTTCGCTCAGGCGCTGCTCACGCCTTTCACCCGACCCGATCCGGTGCCCGACGTCACGGCCCGCATGCGCGAGGACTGAGATGCCAGATGTGCAGCAGGACGCCGCCTCGCGCGCCTGGACCGGCCGCTTTGAGGTCGACGCCTATCAGAGCTTTTTTGCCGGGCTCAAGCGCCACTGGGTTGGAACGCTGTACCGCGAGGTGGTCGAGCGCGCCGAGTCCTCGGGCGTGGGCGATGTTGCGGGGCTCGAAGAGCGCATGCGTCATGATCCTGCCTATCGCCTCTATGCCTGGCTCGAGCGAAGCATTCAGCAGTTCAAGTGGTCGGGCCGATGGGGCTTCTCGACCCGGGTGAGCGCCGAGCGCGAACGCCTTTGGTCCATTCTTCAGGCGGCCGATGGGCTGCCGGGTCTGCGGCTCGATCCGCTGATGGCTCTGCCCGACTATGTGACAGCGACCGAGACGCATCAGCAGCCCGGTGGCCTGTGGCGTGATCCGGTCAATGCCTATGCGCTCGCCTGGTATACGACGGGGCTGTCGTTTGCCGGTTCGGATCCGGATGCGCTGGTCGATTTCTATGCCGAACGGATTCGCGAGCGCTGCGCCGCGATCGGCCTCACCCCCCGCGCGGTCCTGGACCAAGGGTGCACGGCGGGCCGATCGACTCGTGCGATCGAGCGCGCCATGCCGCAGATCGCCGAGCTCTACGGCTGCGATGTCTGTGAGGGCAGTCTGCGCCTGGGGGCGTTGCGCTCGCGCGAGGAGGGCTCGCGCATCATGCTTGTCCAGTGCAGCGTCGAGGCCCTGCGCTTTGCCGATCAGAGCCTTGATGTCGTGGCCTCGCATTGGCTTTGGCACGAGTTGCCAGTCGTTGCGATTCGACGCTCCATCGTCGAGGCGCAGCGCGTTCTGCGCCCGGGAGGTCTGTTCGTCGCCTATGACATGATGGCCGCGGTCGGTGGTCCGGTGGGCCGCTGGTTGATGAGCGGCTATGCGGCCCGCAATAACGAGCCCTACGCGCACACCTTGCTCGGCTTCGACTGGCGGGCGGCGCTTGCCGAGGCGGGCTTCACGGACATTCAGTGCCGCTATGGTCTACCCCAGGACCCCGGGCCAGGCATCCCCGACCGACTGCCCTCTCGACGTTTGCATCCGATGTTTTTTATTTCTGCCGTTCGTTCCGTCAACACCTCGAGGAAACCGACATGAAGTACCCGTCCCTCCCGCGTCGCCGCCGGTTCGGTGGTGTCGCGATCGCATCGCTGGCCGCCGCCCTCCTCGTCGCTTCACCCACTTCCAAGGCCCAGGAGACCGCTGCCACCTACCCGAGCAAGTCGATCCGCATCGTGATTCCCTTCCCTCCGGGCGGGCCCACCGATATGGTGGCCCGTTCGGTTGGTGCCAAGCTGCAGGAAAAATGGGGACAGCCGGTGATCGCCGAGAACCGCCCGGGCGGCAGCACCATCATCGGTGTCGACAACGTGGTGAAGTCACCTGCCGACGGCTATACGCTGCTCCTTGGATCGAACAGCCTTGCGCTCAACCGCTTCCTGATCGCAAAAGTACCCTATGACGTCGACCGTGACATCGCACCCATCATCCTGGTTTCCAAAATTTCCAATGCCCTGGTCGTTCACCCGTCCGTGCCGGTGAAAAACCTCCAGGAGTTTCTGGCCTACGCCAAGGCCAATCCGAACAAGCTCACCTACGGCTCGACCGGGCAGGGGACGGCGACTCACCTGTTCGCCGAGATGTTCTCGATGATGACCGGTGTGCAGATGGTGCATGTTCCCTACAAGGGCACGGGCCCCGCAGTCATCGATCTGCTCGGCGGGCAGATCAATCTGATGTTCGACAGCCTCTCGACCGTGATCGCCAACGAGAAAGCCGGCAAAGTCCGGATGATCGGGCTTACCGCGATGGATCGCTTCGAGGCCGAGCCGCAGTACCCAACCTTGCATGAGCAGGGTGTGACCGGTTATGACGCCACAGGCTGGTTCGGCTTTGCGACCCGCTCCGGGGTGCCGCGCGACATCATCGATAAGCTCAATGCCGAAATTGACGCGATCATTCGCACACCGGAAATGCGCGCCCGTCTGGTGGGGATTGGCAGCAACGTGGTCGGTGGCTCGCCCGAGGTCTTCACCCGCCACATTCAGAGCGAGGCCAGGAAATGGGGCGAGGTGATCCAGGCGCTCAAGATCAAGCCTGAATGATCAGCTTGGCATCCAGGCGTCGCGCAGGGCCTTGGCTACTGCGCGGCGTCGTCCTGGCCGTCTATGCACTGATGCTCTGCCCGATCGTCTTCGTGCTTTGGCTGAGTTTTTTCAAGGACGAGATCCTCTACTTCCCGCCCTCGGGCTATACCTTGACCTGGTACCTCAACGCCTGGGACAACGCCTCGTTCGTCAAGGGCTTTGTCTTCAGTCTCAAGGTCGCGCTGATCGCCTCCCTGATCGGCGTGAGTCTCGGTGTCGTCGCAGCGCTGGGCCTCATCCGGCATCCGTTTCCCGGTCGTGATGGGATCAATACCCTGTTGCTCTCGCCGCTTCTCATGCCGTCGATCGTGGCGGGCCTCGCGATCTATCTCTTTTACCTGCGCACGGAAAATTTTTTCGATCAGGATATCGTTGGGACCACCGCCGGCCTGGTCGCCGCCCATGTCTGTCTCACCATTCCCTGGACGGTGCGGCTGGTGTCGGCAAGCCTGCACGGGCTGGACCATTCCGTCGAGGAGGCCGCGCGCAATCTCGGCGCGAGCGCCCGGGTGACCTTCTTTCGGATCACGCTGCCGATGATCCGGCCAGCCATCGTTGCAGCCGCCCTCTTCAGTTTCATCGTGTCCTTCGAGAACCTCGAGCTGTCCCTCTCGCTCGTCGGCCCGGGCAAGACGACACTGCCGATCGCGATCATGCAATACCTCGAGTTCAAGCTGGATCCAACCATTGCCGCAGTCTCCTCGGTGCAGATCATCCTGCTCGGCGCGATCATGCTGGTCACCGACCGCTTCGTGAAACTGAGCCAGGTCGTCTGACATGGCCCGCCTCAATCTCGAGAATCTGCGTAAGCAATTTGGCGCATCGCTCGCCGTGGCCGATTTCTCGCTGGCGATCGCTGACGGCGAGTTCGTTGCCTTTCTGGGGCCCAGCGGCTGTGGAAAGACCACTACCTTGCGCATGATCGCCGGATTCATCGAGCCGACGGCGGGCCGCATACTCATCGGTGGCGACGATGTCACCGATGTGCCTGTACACCGCCGCGGCACCGGCATGGTCTTCCAGCGCTATGCCCTCTTTCCCCACATGACCGTCGCGCAAAACATCTCGTTCGGCCTGGAGATGAAAAAAGTGGCCGCCGAGCGTCGTCGCGAGCGGATCGCTCGGGCCCTCGAGTTGGTTCGTATGAGCGAATTCGCCGAACGCTATCCGCGTCAGCTTTCCGGTGGGCAGCAGCAACGGGTTGCAATTGCGCGCGCGCTCGCGATCGAGCCCAAGGTGTTCCTGCTCGACGAGCCGCTCTCCAACCTTGATGCCAAGCTACGCCTGGAGGTCCGCGACGAAATCCGTGCACTGCAGCGCCAGCTCGGGCTGACCACGGTTTTCGTGACCCATGATCAGGAAGAGGCGCTCTCGATCGCCGATCGCATCGCCATCATGCATGACGGCATCGTTCAGCAGGTGGGCACCCCCGCCGAGGTTTACGAGCATCCGACCAATCGTTTCGTCGCCGACTTCCTGGGCAAGATGAATTTCTTCAGAGGGCAATGGGACCCCGTCGACGGGGTTTTCATGCGCGAGTGTGGCGGACGGCTGATCGCGCCACAGACCGGAGCTCGCCCAGTCAATTCGACCTGCCTGCTCGGCGTGCGGCCCGAGCGGCTGCGTCTATCCGCAGATCCCGGACAGGGCGAGAACTCGATCCCGGTCGAGGTCACCGGCAACAGCTATCTGGGAGCCGTGCTCGAACTGCGTCTATTGGCGCTCGATGACCGCACGCCGCTCACCGCGCAAGTAGCAAACGCCAGGGCGGAGAGCACCATGCCGGTCGGCACACGGCTCCATGCCCATTTCGACGCCGCGGACGCGGTGCTCCTCGACTAAACGGCGCCTGCCCACGCCATGACCGCCGCCAGTGCCGCCTCCATCAGCGCCGTCCCACGGCCCGCTCCTGGGGGCCGGGCCGCTCGGCTGGGGGCGAGTCTCGCCTTCCCCGCCTCGCTGGTCGTGCTGGTCATCGTCTTGCTGCCGATCCTGATGATGTTTCGCTACAGCTTTAACGCCTACGATCCCATCGAGATCATGAAAGAGGGTTTCACCCTTGACAATTACCGCAAGTTCTTCGGCGATACCTACTATCGCAACATCTTTCTCACCACGCTCAAGGTAGCGCTGCTGTGTACGTTCCTCGCGCTTCTGATGGGTTTTCCGGTCGCCTATTTCCTTGCGCGTACCCAGACCCGGTTCAAGAGCCTGCTGATCATCCTGCTGGTGTTCCCCCTGCTGGTGGGCAATGTGGTGCGTGCGGCCGGCTGGATGGTGGTGCTCGGCAACGCCGGAGCGGTCAATGCGCTCCTGCGTTGGCTCGGCTTGATCGACGAGCCGATCAAGCTGCTCTACACGCCACTGGCGGTGGTGATCGGCACGACCGCAGTGGTCCTGCCCTTCATGATCCTGACGCTGCAGAGCGTTCTTGAGGGCATCGATTTCTCGCTCGAGGAAGCAGCCCGCAATCTCGGTGCGAGTCAGGCGACGACGTTTGGGCGGGTGATCGTACCGCTAGCGGCCCCTGGCGTAGCGGCGGGGACCTTGCTCGTCTTCATCCTTTGCATGAATGCCTACGCCACGCCCGTGTTGTTGGGCGGCACTGGCATCACGATGATGGCGCCCTCGCTTTATGCCCAGATCACCAAGGCGTCGAACTGGCCCTTTGGCTCGGCGATGGCCCTGGTGCTGGTAGGTGCGACGCTTGCGATCGCGGTGAGTTCGAGCTGGCTGATTCACCGCCGTTATGTGAAAACGATGACCACCTGACGGAGTCTGCCGATGAGCCTTCTGCTGTTGCGTCGTGGCGAGTTGCTCGATCCCCTGCAGCCTGACCTGCTGGGGCCCCATGATCTGCTGATCGAGCAGGGCGTGATCCGCGAGATCTCGGCCACGCCAATCCGATCCGGGCAGGCGCAGGTGATCGATCTGGCGGGCCGGATAGTCATGCCCGGCCTCATCGACCTGCATGTGCACGTGCTCGCGACCCAGCTGAACCTCAACACCCAGGGCGTGTTGCCCGATGCGCTGGTGATGTATCGCGCGCTCCCGATCATGAAGGCCATGCTGCGACGCGGTTTCACCACGGTCCGCGATGCGGCGGGAGCCGGTTGGGGTATCAAGTGCGCGGTCGAGGAGGGTAGTGCGATCGGCCCGCGGCTCTTCATCTCGGGCCGCGCGCTCAGTCAGACCGGCGGCCATGGCGATCCGAGGCCGCGTTCCGATCATCTGCGCCCGCTGAACCTCTGCGCCTGCAGTTTCAGGGCGGGGGAAATCAGCCGCGTCGCCGATGGCGTGGACGAGGTGATTCGCGCAGCTCGGCAGGAGCTGCAGATGGGGGCTGATCAGATCAAGATCATGGCCTCGGGCGGCGTGGCGTCGCCGACCGATCCGATTGCGGCCTTGGGCTACTCCGAGGACGAGATCCGCGCCATCGTCGCTGAGGCCCGCGCCCGGCAGACCTATGTGATGGCCCACTCCTATACCGCCGAGGCGATCGCGCGCGCGGTGCGCCTGGGCGTGCGCACGATCGAGCATGGCAACCTGATCGACGACGATGCAGCGCGCGTGATGCGCGAGCATGGCGCCTTCGCTGTGCCGACGCTCGTGACCTACGAAGCGCTGGCAAGCGAGGGTGCGCAGTTTGGCCTGCCACCCGAGAGCGTGGTGAAGATCGCGTCGGTTAAGGATGCAGGGCTCGGATCGCTTGAGATCTTCAAGCGTAACGGCGTGCGGATGGGCTTTGGGACAGACCTGCTCGGACCCTCCCAACGGCTGCAGAGCGAGGAGTTTCGCATCCGGACCCGGGTGCTTTCGAATCAGGAAGTGATCCAGTCGGCGACGACCATCGCCGCCGAGGTGCTCCAGCGGGTGGGTCAGCTCGGACGGCTTCAGCCGGGTGCGATCGCCGATGTGCTCGCCGTGGACGGCAATCCCCTGCGCGACATCGGCTGCCTGACCGGGCAGGGCGAGCGGATCCCGC
>CAZAVT010000145.1:7471-8752 GCA_964488395.1 uncultured Burkholderiaceae bacterium
GGTCTCCCGCTGGGGATCAAGGGCGGGGCGGTCCAGTTCAACGAGCTTTGAACCAGGGAGTGACGATGTCCGTGCCAACCCAGTCAGCCGGGGTCGACGCCGGCGAAGAAGCCCGGCTGATGTATGAGCCGAGGGGCATGTTCCCCTCGTCGCCGGCAAGCTCGCGCAATCGCGGCCAGGGGCCCTTCAAGCGGCTGATCCTGCGCGGCGCGACGATCATTGATGGAACCGGAGCGCCGCCCTGGGGGCCTGTCGATCTCGTGATTGAGGGTGACCGGATCGCTGCGATCGTGAGCGTGGGCACGCCGGGCAAGCCGATCAATCCGTCGCGCCGGCCCGCCGGTGGCGATTTCGAGATCGACTGCCATGGCCGTTTCGTGACCCCGGGCCTGATCGATGCCCACGCACACGTCGGGACGCCCTGGCACGCGATGAGCGGTGAGCCGCTGCCCGCCGATTATGTCTACAAGCTCTGGCTCGCCCATGGGGTCACGACCGTGCGTGAGATGGGCAGCATGAATGGGCTCTCGTGGATGCTCGAGCAGCGCGACGCGCAGCGCGGGCGCCGGATCGCCGCACCCAATTTTGTGCTGCACAGCTATTTCCCGGCGGTCAATGAGCGGATCAAGACTATCCACACGGTCGAGCAGGCGCGTCAATGGGTGAGGCGGCTGCGCGAGCGTGGGGCCGATGGCATCAAGTTCTTTGGCGCCCCGCCGCGCATCATGCAGGCGGCGCTCGACGAGGCCCAGGCCCAGGGTCTGAGGACCGGTTGCCACCATGCCCAGCTTGGTGTGACCCGGGTCAACGCGCTCGATTCAGCGCGCTGGGGTCTCACGAGTTCCGAGCACTACTACGGGATCCCGGAGGCGCTCTACGACCGGCGGGTGATCCAGGACTATCCCGCTGGTTATGACTATAACGACGAATATTTCCGCTTCGCGGTGTCAGGCGAGATGTTCTCGCAGGCGGCGCAGCCCGGCTCGGCCCGCTGGAACGAGGTGCTCGACGAGTTCCTCGCACTCGGCCATACCTTTGTGCCGACCTTCAACATCTACGATGCCAACCGCGATTTGATGCGCACTCGCCGGGCCGACTGGCACGGCCTTTACACCATGCGCACGCTGTGGCGCTACTTCCAGCCGCAGCGCGGGGGCCACGGTGCCTATTGGTATCGCTGGAGCACGCAGAACGAGATCGACTGGAAACGTAATTACCAGCTGTGGATGCAGTTCGTGAACGAGTACAAGAACCGCGGCGGGCGGGTGTGTACGGGCAGTG
>CAZAVT010000146.1:0-8725 GCA_964488395.1 uncultured Burkholderiaceae bacterium
GTGACGACTTCGGCGCAAGCGCCGGCTCAGGGCAACTACCCCAATCGCAGTGTCGTGATCGTGAATCCCTGGGCGGCGGCTGGACCTGCCGAGGCGCTGATCCGGCCGATCGCCGAGCGACTGTCGCAGCGCCTCGGTCAGCCCTTTGTGATCGAAACCAAGCCGGGAGCAAACGGCACCATCGGCTCGACCTTTGTCGCCCGCGCCAAGCCCGATGGCTACACCCTGCTGTTCGCTCATGTCGGTCCGATCGCGATCAGTCCGGTCATGGGTCAGAAGCCTCCCTATGACTCGGTGAAGGACTTTGCGCCGATTACGCAGATCGCCTCGGGCCCGACCGTGCTCGTGGTGCGGGCCGACTTCCAGGCCCGAACCCTCCAGGACTATTTTGACTTCGCCAAGGCCAATCCCGGCAAGGTGTCCTACGGTTCCGTGGGACCAGGTAGCACCACGCACATTGCCGGCGCCATGGTGGCCCACATGATCGGGGCTGACATGGTCCATGTGCCCTACAAGGGATCGGCGCCGATCAACACTGATCTCCTGGGCGGGGCCATCACATCGGCCTTCGTCAACATCGCGGGCGCTATGCCGCTCATCAAGGATGGTCGTCTGCGAGCCATCGCCACCACCACGCTCAAGCGCCCCAGCACCTTCCCGGACATCCCGACAGTGCACGAATTGCTGCCGGGCTTCGAGATCAATTCCTGGTATGGCCTGATGGCACCGGCCGGCACCCCACCCGAGATCGTCAATCGCCTCTACAGTGAGGTTGCTGCGATCCTCAAGCAACCCGACCTGGCTGAACGCATGAGCGTGAACGGCAACGATCCCGAGGGCACGACCCCCGAAGCCTTCGGTCAGAAGATCAAGGACGACCTCGTCCGCTGGGCCGAGGCCGTCAAGGCCGCCAACGTGCAATGAGTGCGTCCGGATCGGGTGAGCGACGCGAGCCACCTCCCATTCGACGCGGTTTCGTTGATGTTGAAGAGGGGCAGGTTCACTATCGATATGCCGGCCTCGAGCACCGGGGCTCCCGCCGGCCGCTGGTGATGCTGCACCCTTCGCCGGGCTCAGCTCGGCTCCTCGAGCCGCTGATCGGTGAGCTCGGTCGCAGTCGTGCGGTCTATGCGACCGACACGCTGGGCAATGGGGACTCTTCAGCCCCGCGCGGGTCACAGCCGGAGATCGCCGATTTTGCCGACGGGCACCTGCGCGCGATCGATGCGCTGGGGATCGACCGGTTCGATCTCTATGGCAGCCATACGGGAGGCAATATCGCCATCGAGATCGCGATTGCCCATCCTGACCGGGTCGCAAGCCTGGTGCTCGATGGCATTTCGCTCTATACCCGGGAAGAGCGCGCGGACATGCTCGAGCACTATGCGCCCGATGTTCGGATCGACGCCTTGGGCAGTCAGTTCCAATACATCTGGACTTTTGTCCGCGATGCCTATCTGTTCTGGCCGTGGTACCGGCGTGAGGCGCGGGCGCGGCGGCCCCTGGGCTTGCCCGACCCGCAGACGCTCCACGACAAGACGGTCGAGGTGCTGAAAGCGGCTCGCACCTATCCGTTGTCGTACCGCGCGGCGATCCGTTACGAAAAGGAATCTCGCCTGCCCCTCATCCGGGTGCCACTTCTTTTCGCCTGCGCGGGCACCGACATGCTGATGGCTTACTTCGAGGCGGTGAAGGCCCTGCTGCCCGCCCAGGCGCAAAGTCTCGCGACCGAGGGGGTCGCCTCGCCGCAGGCGCTGGCGGCCACCGCAGCGTTGTTTGCAGGGTTTCATGATGCCCAGCGCTGACCGATTGACCGGCGACCCGACCCGCAATCTCGCCGAGCAGCTGAGCCTGCATGCCCGACATCGTCCGGGCAAGACGGCGGTGATCCAGGGCGAGACGCGGATCAGTTACCTCGAACTGGACCGAATGGTTCGCCAGCGTGCAGCCGCCCTGCTCGACCGCGGGGTTCGGCCGGGCGAGCGAGTGGGGGTGGCACTCGACGACTCGATCGAGCACCTGCTGATGCTGTGGGCGCTCGCGCGGGCTGGCGCCGTGATTCTGCCGATGGATTGCCGATGGCTCGAGCCGGAAAAGGCGCGTCTTGCCGCACACTTCGAACCCGCCCTCGTGCTGGTCGAGCCCGCAATGGCCTTTTCCGGTGCCAACTGCCTCGAGCTGGGCGAGGCCTGGCAGCGACAGGTGCAGGATGCGTCGCCCGATCGCGAGTTTGCTGATGGCGATTGTGGGCTGGTGCTCTCCCTTTCTTCCGGCACCACCGGGCGCCCCAAAGGCCCGATGGTCTCGCATCACAAGTTCGCCAGCCGTTTCTGGACGCACTTCATCGATCTGGGCTTTGGGAGCCGCGAGACCTACCTCAACGCGACGCCGCTCTACTTCGGCGGCGGCCGTTCGTTCTGCATGTCGACGCTCTATGCGGGCGGCACGGTGGTGCTGCTTGCCCCGCCCTACGCGCCGGTTGATCTCGCCCGGGAAGTCGAGCGCAGGGCCGCCACTGTGCTGTTCTTGGTGCCCACTTTGTTGCGCCGTCTGCTGGGCTGCGGGGCCCATGAGCTGCAGCCTTTTCAGCAGTTGAAGGTCCTGGTGTCCTCAGGTTCAGCGCTCGGCGCGGATGAGCGCGAGCAGATCCGCTCGAGGATCTGCCCGAATTTTGTGGAGTTCTATAGCTCGACCGAAGGCGGTGGCATCACGGTGCTCTCGCCGGATGATCAGCGGGTCAGGCCGGGATCGGTCGGGCGGGCCGTCTTTGGCGTGAGCCTTCAGGTGGTCGACGCGAACCACCAGCCCCTGCCGGCTGGCGAGATCGGCCGTATCCGTTACCGCGGCGCGGCGGTGGCCGATGGCTTTCATCGCGACCCTGAAGCCAGCGCCGAGGCCTTCCACGACGGGTGGTACTACCCGGGCGACCTCGGCACGCTCGACGAGGATGGCTATCTCTTTCTGAGGGGGCGCGCCAAGGACATGATCATCCGCGGCGGCATCAATATCCATCCCCAGGAAATCGAGGCTGTGCTACTCGAGCATCCGGGAGTCGCTGACGCTGCGGTGGTGGGCTGGCCCAGTGTCGAATTCAATGAGGAAGTCGCGGCTTTTGTGGTCGCGCGCCGTGCCTTGGAGCCCAACGACTTGCGTGAACACTGCCGTAGCCGACTCGCGCCCTACAAGGTGCCCCGTGAGGTGTTCGTGATCGACGAGTTGCCGAAGAACAGTGTCGGCAAGGTGCTCAAGAGCACACTCGCAGCGCGGCTGCCTGCTCTCTGAAGTACGCGGGAACCTGGCTCGCTCGTTGGGGTCCTTCAGCGCTTGCCTGGATTCGCGGACCTCTGCCGGGCAGTGGGGCGCTCGACTCGCGAACGCGTTCGGGCGGGTCTTCGCCGCTCGAGTTGCGCGCTCGCGGCACCGCGCAGATGATGGGCCAGAGCGCGCACCTGCGTGGCGACGAAGCGCCGGTCTGATTCGTCCAGCCCGTCCAGATCCTCGGTCATGCGAATCGCCAGATCGCTTGGCTGAACTGATGCGGTTTCGAGCAGGGCCACCAGCGAGCATCGGTAGGCACGAGAAAATTGCCGCAGCCGCAGAAGGGTCGGAACGATCACTCCGGTCTCGATGCGACTAACCGATTCCGGCTGAATCCCGATCATCTCGGCTACCTGCTGCTGGGTCAGACCGCTGGCGATGCGTTGCTTGAGGAGGCGTTGACCGATTGATCGGGTGAATTCTTTCCACCCCGTGTCTTCAGCAAGCCGGACAGATGGTGGACCTCGGTCCGCTTCTCGCATGGATCGTGTGCAGTGGTCGTCAATGGGAAGGTTCGAAGTTAATCGCGATAAGAAGGTTGGACAATGATATAAGACGTATCTATTGATCCTCAGAGCATTTCGAGATGACGCAACCGACGATCGGCATGACTAAGATGGGGCTCGATGGCGCTCTGAGTGCCCTTACCACCACGGAGGCCGCCCGCCGGATGCGGCTCTCGGTCAGCACGGTCCGTGTCATGGTCGAGCGCGGTGAGCTCACCGCCTGGACAACGCAAGGCGGTCACCGTCGGATCTGCTCGGTCGCTGTTCAGCGGTGGTTGGCCTCGCGAGCCGTGACAAGAGTTTCCGAGGCTGGTCTAGAAAAAGTCACCGAACAGTTAAGCGAGGCCGGCTGCTCTCGAATCCTTATCGCCGGGCCACGTTGTGAGACTGCCGACTGCCACCAGCGCCTGGCCTCAGCCTTACCGGATGCGGTGCACTGCGAATTCGCCGAGGACGCATTCGAGGTCTTGCTGATGACCGGGCTCCAGTGTCCGGATTTGCTGATTCTTTGCAGCGGCCTTCAGCCGATCGATGGGTTGGCTCTGGTGCGGCGCCTGCGCCTTCATGCGGCCTTTCGCAGGCTGCCAGCGGTGGTCCTACGCTCGACGGGAGACGGGGACTCGAGGGTGGCTGCCGATACGCGGCCGCCTGGCATCGTGGTCTGGGAGAGCCCTCTGCCGATCGAACGAATGCGCGGTCTCGTCGACGCGCAGCGATTTCTGGCACGGGCCTGTCACTCCTAGCCGCGCGGATCGCGTCGTGTAGCGCCCGCATCGGCGCAGTCGTCCGTGTGAACAGCATCCCAGCCTCTGCGCAGCACGCGTTGTCGATACCGCGTTGCAGTGCTAGGGTTCAATCGATGAGCGAATCGTTGTCTGGACTCCATGGCGCCCTGCGCAATCTCCGCCAAGTCTGGCCCCTCGAATGGCCTGGGCTACCGGCGGTCGCTCGAGCCTGTCTTGCTCAGCTCGGCCTTGGGGTCGAACTGCCTGATGCGCGGCCCCGCATCGATTGCCTGATGGCCCTCGCGCGGCTGGTCGAGGACGATTGCGCATGGCGCGCGCGCTCAGGCCTGGAGCTTGCCTACCACAATCGCCTGCACATCGCCGACACCCTGGTCGCGTTGACCGTGCTCATTCGCGAGCAGGCAGGTCTTTCGCCAGACCCTCGGGCTGGCGCCCCGACGCTCTGGCTCGAGTCGCTGATCGCCATGGTCGCGCATGATCATCTTCATGACGGACAAGTCAATCGATACGCCGGCGAGCTCGAGGCGCGCTCCTGCGCGGCGATTGCACCGACCCTGACGGAGCAGGGTTTGCCGCCGTCCTCGAAGCAGCGGGTGTTGGACTGGATCATGGCGACCGACCCAAGTGTCGTGGCTGAGCATCATCGGCAGATTCGGCAGCGCCCGTTTTCGCTGGGTGATCCGGACTGCCTGAGGGTGCTCATCAACGAAGCCGACATTCTGGTGAGCGCCTTGCCCGAGTTCGACCGCACGCAGACCGAGGCGCTCGCGCTCGAGCGCAGGCAGGCAGGCGTCGACGATCCTGACCGCTTGCTGACCTTTCAGGCGCGTCGCGAATTCCTCGAGCAGGTGGCGATTTTTTCGAGTGGAGCCAGCCGGCGTCTTGGCATCGATCGGCTGCGGGATCGTCAGTTGCGCAAGCTCGCTCGGGTTCGTTGAAAGAGCCGGCCGACCGCGCTCGACCAGGATCCGACGGGAGGATCAGATCCGATGATCAGGCGACATCGGACGCCCGAGGTCGACGCAGAACCGCCCACCGTGTCGCTGGGTCGCTGACTGGCAGGATCGGGATCACCCGACCTGCCCAGCGCAGCATCAAGCCGCCGACGTGATCGGTAAGAATTTCGAGCGCGGCCAGGTCGAGATCATGCATGGCGCCAAAACCGTCTGGCCCCGCCAGCCAGAGCGCACCCTCATCGTCGATGGCGGCGGCATCGATTGCTCCGAGTCGGTGGCCGTTCTGGTCGACGAGCGCCGTCCGGTCGCCTTCGCCCAGCAGCCGCAGGATCCGCGGCGACAGATCGAGATCGATGAACACGCGTTGCGGACCGTTCTGCCAGAACCACGCGCCATCGGGCGTGACGCCAATATTGCGGGCGATGAAATCCAGGATCGGTGGGCTGGTGATCGGGCTGCCCAGACCATCACGCTCGGGATCGAAACCGGGTCGCCCTCGATCGATCAGGTGCCATTGTCCCCGGCGGTCCAGGCGCAGCCAGCCGTGGACGGCGGGAACGTTCGGCCAGCGCGCCATCGCGGCGAGGACCGAGGGATCGAATTCGTTCATGGACGGCTCAACCGGGAGCCCATCTGTTCGGCGAGGAAACGCGCCAGTCGCTGCGGCACCCACCCGAAGGCGCCCCATTCACCGGCCTGCGGAAAGCCGACATGGCCCCCCGCAGCAGGGTACTCAAGGCTCACGCTTGCGCTGACGGCTTGGCTTGGTGCCAGATGCCGCGGGGGCAGGAAGGGATCGTTGAGCGTGTTGATCACGAGCGTGGGGACCGTGATCGCCGCCAGGAAGGGCTGACAGGAACTGCGTGCCCAGTAGTCCTCACAACCGTCAAAGCCATGGAGCGGCGCGGTCACGGCATCATCGAATTCGAAGAAGTCGCGCGATCGGATCACCCGCTCGGTGTCGATCAGGCCCGGGAATCGCTCGGCGAGCGCCAGGCTCTTGGGCCGCAGCGTCCGCAGGAAATACTCGGCGTAAATCCTGTTGAACCCCTTTGAGAGTGACACTGCGCCCGCTCGCAGCGACTGCGGCGGGCAGATGGCCGCAGCGGCCGTGACCAGGCAGGCTTGCCGGCCACGCTCGCCCAGCCACTTGAGAAGCGCATTGCCTCCGAGGGATACACCGATCGCAAAGAGCGGACGATCCGGGTGCTCGCGGGCGAGCCTGCGTACGATCCAGTCGATTTCCGCGGAATCGCCCGAGTGATAGGCCCGAGGCAGGCGATTGGGCCGGCCCGAGCAGCCCCGAAAGTGCGGGACGACTGCGTGATGGCCGTGCTCGCTCGCATGGTGAATTAACGCGCGCGCGTAGTGACTACGCGAGCTGCCTTCGAGCCCATGGAAGATGACCCAAAGCGGCGCGCTGCACTCGCCCGGCTTACCGGCAAGAAAATCCAGATCGATGAAGTCGCCGTCGGGGCTGTCCCAGGTCTGGCGCTCCAGGGGGGCCTCGCGTCGGCGCGCAAACCGCGCCGGCCAGATCGTTTGTGCGTGGGCGCCCGGCAACCAGGCCGGAGCGCAATAGGGCGCAGGCGTGCTCAGTGCAACAGCGCGCCGGACGGCGCGGCCGGTTGCGACTCGGCCGTGTCCGCAGGCCCCGCGTGGTGAATGAGCAGACGCCAGCCTCTTGGTCCTTTGGTATAGACATTGGTCGCCGCGCACCGGACCGTCTCGCCGCCGCGACGACCCTGAACCCGGATGGTCTCGACAACGCTGTGCACGCAGAGCATCGCGCCGTGGGTGGCGCGGACTTCCCCAAACTGGATGTCGACCGGGCCGCCTGAGAGGATCGCTTCCCATGAAGCGCGTACCGCGTCGAGCCCCACCAGGCGAGGCCCGCCCGGATGGATACACACCACTTCCTCGTCGTCCGACCAGAGTGACATCATGGCGGCGAGATCACCCCGTCGCATGGCATCGTAGAACGCATCTTCGACCGCATCGGCGCTCGACAGTAGCGGCGGCATCGGGATCATCGGGGGCGACCGTCGGAGCGGCTCAGTGCGCAGCCGCTCGCGCCGTGCCCGGGCGCAGACGATACATCGTGCCGCAATAGGGGCAACGCGCCTGGTCAGCGTGGCTCAGATCGAGGTAGACGCGCGGATGAGACGACCAGATCGGCATCTGCGGGTTGGGGCAAAAGGCAGGCAGATCCTTGCCATCGAGCTCGACGGCGGTGGCTTGATCCTGGGTGGGGGAAGTCATCGGCAGCGTCCTTCGCGCCCGGCTCGTCAGGCCACGGGCGACATCCAGTGGCGATAGCGGGCTTCTCGGCCTGCCACCGTATCGAAGAAGATCTTCTGAAGCCGCTCGGTGATTGGTCCGCGCCGCCCCTCGCCGATCGGGCGATCGTCCAGCTCGCGGATCTCGGCCGCGGTGCCGGTGAAGAAGGCCTCGTCGGCGCAGTACATCTCGTCGCGGGTGATGCGCTTTTCGCGGACTTCGAGCCCCTGGTCGCGGGCCATCCGGATCACGGCATCGCGGGTGATGCCGTCCAGACATGAGGCGAGGTCGGGTGTGTAGACGATACCGTCGCGCACGATAAAGACATTCTCGCCAGCACCTTCGGAAACGTAGCCCTCGGTGTCGAGCAGCAGCGCCTCGTCGTAGCCGTGCGCGGTGACTTCGGCGTTGGCGAGGATGGAATTGATGTAGTAGCCACTCGCCTTGGCCCGCACCAGCGAGACATTGACGTGATGCCGGGTGTAGGACGAGACCTTGACGCGGATGCCGCGTGTGATTCCCTCTTCGCCCAGATAGGCACCCCAGGGCCAGGCCGCGATCGCGACGTGGATGCTGTTGCCGCGCTTGGAGACCCCGAGCTTCTCGGAGCCGACCCAGGCAATCGGCCGGATGTAACACGAGGCGAGCTTGTTCTCGCGCACGACGTCCTTTTGTGCCTGCATGAGCGTGGCAGCGTCAAAGGGCAGGTCGATCTGGAAGATTCGCGCCGAGTTCTGGAATCGGCGGGTGTGCTCGGCAAGCCGGAAGATCGCGGTCCCACCCTGCGCATCGTAGGCGCGCAGGCCTTCGAAGATGCCCATGCCGTAGTGCAGCGAATGGGTGAGCACGTGGATATTGGCATCGCGCCAGTCGACCATCTTGCCGTCGAACCAGATCAGTCCGTCGCGGTCGGCCATCG
>CAZAVT010000147.1:0-8612 GCA_964488395.1 uncultured Burkholderiaceae bacterium
GGCTCCTCGACCACGCGCACGCCCAGGACGGCGCGCCGCGACTCCTCGATGAGCGTGCGGCGGTCATCACCATACTGCTTCGCATCCTGCTCGATCTCGCGCACCACCTGGCGACGCATGGCGGCCGGACTGGCGAGCAGCGCCTCCAGCCTGTCGGTGCCCTCCACCATCGAGCCGCTGCGGGCCAAAGGGGCGCCGATCGAGTGGATCGTCCCGGATTCCGGGACCTTCATGCTGCAGCGCTTTGCCTTGGTGCTCAAAGCGGCGCCGCGTCCAGCGGCCGCGCTCGTCTTGCTGGATTACATGATGAGTGCGGAGGGCCAGCAACTGACCAACGGCAACCGTCAAGGTCTCACCGTTGCGCCGGGGATCAAAATCGACAGCCAGCTCGAGGTCGATCTGAACAAGGTGCAGGTGGTCGACCAGAGCGGCTATGAGTTGAGTACGCTTCGAACCTGGGTGGACAAGTTCAACAAGCTTTACCGCTAGTGAGCGGCGATGCCGGCGGGTGAGACGGTCCGACTGACGACCAACAGGCCGTCAATGATGAGGCAGGTCCTGCTTCGAGCGCTCGTCGGGATTCTGCCCTGGGTGATGGCCGCAGTGATCGCCTTTCTCGTGCTCTATCCGCTGGGCGAACTGATGCGCCAGCCCCTGGCCGACTTGGGCAAGGTCTGGCGAGAGGCTCTGCTGCTGCCGAGCCTCGGCCGGATCATGTTCAATACCGTGGCCCTGGCGCTAGGCTCCATGATCATTGCAGTCCTGGTCGCCATGGTCCTCGCGTGGTGCCGTGCCAACCTGTCGGGCAAGGCCGGTGCCATCGCCCAGATGATCTCGCTACTACCGATGGTCGTTCCGCCCCTGGCTGGGGTGATCGGCTGGGCGTTCCTGATGTCGCCCTCGGTCGGTTATCTCAATGTCGCGCTGCGCCAGTTGCCGTTCCTCGACCAGTTGAGCTCAGGGCCTTTCGATGTCTACAGTCTGGAGTGGATCGTCCTGATCACAGCGATCTATCTGATTCCCTACGCTTTTGTCTTCTTGCAGGCCGGTCTTGCCAATATCGATCCACGACTGGAGGATGCCGCTCGCAGCTCGGGCTCGGGCTGGTGGGGGACGCAATGGCGCATCGTGATCCCGCTGTTGCGTCCGGCCATCCTGTATGGGAGCGGGGTGGTTGCACTGCTTGCACTGGGGCAATTCACCGCACCCCTGCTGCTGGGCCGCACCAAAGGGATCGATGTGATCACCACCCAGCTTTATCGGCTGACCGGTGCGCCGCCTGCGAACTACCCGCTGGCAGCCTTCATCGCCCTTCCCATCCTCTTTCTCGCGCTTGCCGCGGTCGCCTGGCAGCGTCAGGGACTCAAGTCTGGACTGCGCTTCGTGATGGCCGGCAAGGGCAGTGCGCGCAGCCGCTCGCATAGTCCCTGGCTGATGGTCCCGATCATCATCTACGCCTTCATCCTGGTCGTTCCCCCCCTGGCAGGCCTGATCATCGTCTCGTTGTCTCCCTACTGGGGGGCACCGCTCAAGCTCGACAATCTCAGTCTGGCGGCCTTCAGAGAGGTGATCGACAACCCGATTGCGATTTCGGCGATCATCAACACGATCCACTACTGCGCTGGCGCGACCCTGACCTGTGTCGTGCTGTCGCTCATCGCTGGCTTTGTTGCCTTAAGAACCCGAAGCCGCGCGCGCGCGATCATCGACTATGTCGTCAACATTCCGATCGCGGTTCCGGCGATCCTCTTCGGCATGGCCATCTTCGTGTCGCTTGCGCTGGGGCCTCTGATGATCGCTGTCAGGGATCATCTCGGCATCCAGCTTTACGGGTCGGCCGCCCTGATCGTCCTCGCCTATGTGATCCTGGTCCTGCCGCATGGCACCCGTATGGTGATGAGCGGCATCGCCCAGATCAACCCACAGCTGGAGTCGGCTGCGCGGGTCGCTGGATCGACCCTGCCGGGTATGGTCTGGCGAATCATGGTGCCCTTGCTCAGGCGGCACCTGCTGAGCGCCGCGATGCTGATGTTCATCCTGCTGTCACACGAGTTCGCCGCTTCTTCGCTATTGTTCGGACCGCAGACCCAGGTCCTGTCGACGCTGTTGTATGGGCAGTGGGACACCGGTACCTATCCCGGGGTTGCGGCACTGGCCCTGGTGATGGTGGTCATTGCAGTGGCCGGTATCTTGCTTATCGCTTTGCTCGATTCGGACCGCGTGCGGTACAAGCCCCGTCTAGGGCGCCCAGGTCTCAGGCCTTTCCGCTGAGCGGTCTGCCCGGGGCGAGCGTCGTCTTGAGTGTCCTGGCGCGGGGGGCGCTTGGCTCCGTTTTGGAGCTAGACTGAACCCCGGGGCGGCGATTCGGCATCGGCGCTTAAGCCACTTCGCGGCGTTTGATTCCAGGCGGTCTATCGATCCAAACGTTGAACCATGTCCAGAACCCTGCAGATCGATTCGGACCGATCGATTCGAACGCTCGATCAGACCCGGCTGCCTTTCGAGCGCCGCGAGATCCGGCTGGCCGATGCCTGGCAATGCCGTGAGGCGATCGTGTCGATGGCGGTGCGTGGCGCCCCGTTGATCGGGGCGGTCGCAGCGTTTGGGCTCGCGCTCAGCCTGCGCGAGGACCCTTCGGATGCGGCGCTTGCGAGGGCCCATGACTGGCTTGCCAGTGCACGACCGACCGCGGTCAACCTCGCCTGGGCGCTTAACCGGATCGTTCAGGCAGTGGCCGGCCTGACGCTCGGGGAGCGCGCAGAGGCTGCCTGGCGCGAGAGCGTACGCCTGTGCGACGAGGACGTGGCCTGCAACGAGGCGATCGGTGCATTCGGCGCGCGGCTCTTCCTCGAACTCCCGGCGGCAGGTGCCGGGCGGACGATTCAGGTGCTCACCCATTGCAACGCGGGCCGTCTTGCCACCGTCGATCACGGTACCGCCCTCGCGCCGATCTACGCGTTGCAACAGAGGGGTGTCCCGGTTCACGTCTGGGTCGACGAGACTCGCCCTCGCAATCAGGGCGCGAGCCTGACGGCCTGGGAGCTTGCTGAGGCAGGCGTCGCGCATACGGTCATTGCCGACAACGCAGGAGGCCTTCTGATGATGCGTGGCGAGGTCGACGCCGTGATCACCGGCTGCGATCGGGTGGCGGCCAATGGCGATGTCGCCAACAAGATCGGAACCTACCTGAAGGCGCTTGCCGCCCACGACAACCGGATTCCTTTCTGGGTGGCGTGTCCGGTCTCGACCATCGATCCGACCACTGCCGACGGTCGGTCGATCCGGATCGAGGAGCGACCGGCGGACGAGGTGAGTCATGTCACGGGTTGGCTCGATGAAGGCCGGATTGCACGGGTACGGGTGGTGCCAGAGTCGAGTGCGCTGGCCAATCCCGCATTCGACCTCACGCCGGCGCGTCTGGTGACGGCGCTGATTACCGAGCGGGGCGTGGTTGCCGCAAGCCGGGCGGGCCTGCAATCGATCGGCCTCGCGTGCGAGCGCCCCTCGCCTCACGGCACGGTGGTGCCACGTGGGCGCGCGCCGGTGGTTGATCCGGTTTCGGGGGCGGCCCCTTGACCACGGCGGGCTCCAAGGCGATGGTCGCTGGTGCTAGCGGCCCGGGCGGATGCGGATTCGCCCATGAGGATGAGGCACGGCAATCGCTCGTCGATCTCTGTCGCAGCCTCACCCCCGCAGGCCTCAACGTCGGCCGGTCCGGCAATGCCTCGTTGCGCTGGCACCGGGGCGGCGAACCGGGTCTGCTGATCACGCCAAGCGGCCTTGCCTATGAGCTGATGCACGCCGGCGACATCGTCTGGATGCCCCTCGTGCAAGTGCAGGGTCCGGTCGACTCGAAGCCGGCTGAGGCTCGAGAGCCGGAAACGAGTCTGGTCCCGCCGTCGCGCTTCGACGGAAAGCTCGTGCCCTCCTCGGAGTGGCGCATGCATCTCGATCTCTACTTGCATCGTCCCGAAGTCGGCTCGGTGTTGCACCTGCATTCACCCCATGCGACGACACTCGCCTGCCTGCCGCGCATTCAGCGTGACGGGATCCCCGCCTTTCACTACATGATCGCCGTGGCGGGTGGCGTCGATCTGCGCTGCGCGCCCTATGCGACCTTCGGAAGTGCCGAGCTGTCGGCCGTGACGCTCGTCGCGCTCGAGGGTCGTCGCGCCTGCCTGATGGCGCACCATGGGATGGTCGCCCTGGGGCGCGACCCGGCCGATGCGTTGTCCCTGGCAACCGAGGTCGAGTATCTCTGTCGTCTTTACTGGCAGGCGCTGTGTGTGGCCGAGCCTGGCCGCCTCGACAACGCCGAGATGCAGCAGGTTCTCGCGTGCTTTTCCAGCTATGGGCGAGCCCGGCGCCGTGACTGAACCGACTGGGGCAGCACGCCCGCTAGGTATCGCCCCGTATGGCTCGCCGGGTTTCGTGCCACATCCTCGGGCGTTCCGCAGGCAACCAGCTGGCCGCCGCCATCGCCGCCCTCTGGGCCCAAGTCGATGATCCAGTCAGCGGTTTTAATGACATCGAGGTTGTGTTCAATCACGACCAGCGTGTTGCCGCGTGCGCGCAGTTGCACGAGTACCTTGAGCAGCATCGCGACATCCTGGAAGTGCAGGCCCGTGGTCGGCTCGTCTAGGATATACAGCGTGCGGCCCGTGTCGCGGCGGGCAAGTTCTTCGGCGAGTTTGACCCGTTGGGCCTCACCGCCCGAGAGCGTCGTTGCGCTCTGGCCAAGCCGCAGGTAACCCAGTCCGACCTCGGCGAGCGTGGCGAGCTTGCGTTCGATCGCCGGCACAGCGTCGAAGAGTTCGTGGGCCTGATCGACCGTGAGTTCGAGCACTTCCGCGATGCTGAGACCGCGATAGCGAATCTCCAGCGTCTCGCGGTTGTAACGGCGACCCTTGCAGGTGTCGCAGGCCACGTAGATATCGGGCAGGAAGTGCATTTCGACCCGGATCAGGCCGTCGCCTTCACAGGCCTCGCAGCGCCCTCCCTTGACGTTGAATGAGAACCGACCCGGGCCGTAGCCTCGCTCCCTTGCGCCCGGGGTCCCGGCGAACAACTCGCGGATCGGTGTGAACAGTCCGGTGTAGGTCGCTGGATTGGAGCGGGGCGTGCGACCGATCGGGCTCTGGTCCACGGCAATGACCTTGTCGAAATGCTCGACACCTTCAACCGCCTCGCAGTTCAGGTCGCGGTTCGCGTCGCGATTCAGGTGGCCCAGCACCGCGCGCTGCAGCGTATCGTTGACCAGCGTCGACTTGCCCGACCCTGACACGCCCGTCACACAGGTGATCAGCCCGACCGGAAAATCCACCGTCACCGATGCGAGGTTGTGCGCGCGAACCCCGCGCAGGGTGAGCATTCGGCCGTCGCTACGGGTGCGTTGCGAGGGCACCGCGATGGATCGCGCCCCGCTCAGGTAAAGGCCCGTGACCGAATCCGGGTGCGCGGCAACTTCCTCGGGCGAGCCCTGTGCGACTACCTGCCCGCCATGCTCGCCCGCGCCCGGACCCATGTCGATCACGTGATCGGCCGCTCGAATCGAATCCTCGTCGTGCTCGACCACCAGCACGGTGTTGCCCAGATCGCGAAGGCGCTTGAGCGTGGCGATCAGTCGGTCGTTGTCACGCTGATGAAGACCGATGGATGGCTCGTCCAGGACATACATCACCCCGGTGAGTCCCGAGCCGATCTGAGAGGCGAGCCGAATGCGCTGTGCTTCGCCGCCCGAGAGCGTATCGGCCGGTCGGTCCAGGCTCAGGTAACCCAGGCCGACGTCGTTCAGAAATCGCAGCCGGTTGACGATGTCGCGCACGATTCGCGCCGCGATTTCGGCGCGGGCGCCGGTGAGTGCCAGTTGGTCGAACCAGACGAGGCTCTGGGCGAGTGTCCAGCCCGACAGCGCGTGGATCGGCTGTGCGTGGCTTCCCAGACCGAGACGCACGAAGCGGGCCTCCGGCCTCAGTCGGGTGCCTTGGCATGCCGGACAGTCGCGCAGATTGAGATAGCGCCCAATTTCCTCTCGCACATGGCTGGAGTCGGTCTCCCTGCGTCGACGCTCCAGGTTGGGAATGATGCCCTCGAAGGGGTGCTCGCGGCTCAGCACGGCGCCGGCCTCGCCGCTGTAGTGGAATTGCAGGTTTTGCGTGCCCGACCCATGAAGCACCACGTGCTGAACCTCAGCCGAGAGTTCGCGAAAGGGCGTCTCGGGGTCAAAGCCGAGACTGCTGGCAAGGTTGCCGATCATCGTGCTCGCGAAGGTATTGCGGCGGTCCCAGCCTCGTATCGCGCCAGAGGCCAGACTCAGGTCTGGAAATTCGACCACCCGTAGCGGGTCGATGAATTCGACCCGGCCGAGCCCGTGACAGTCGCCGCAGGCGCCCGATGGGTTGTTGAACGAGAAGAGCCGCGGCTCGAGCGCCGGACTCATCCGTCCGCACTGCGGGCAGGCATACCGATTCGAGAAGCTGAGTGTTTCGTTCCGATCGAGATCGTGCGCGAGCACCCTGCCCTCGCCGAGCGCGAGGGCCGTCTCGAAGGAGTCCGCGAGTCGCTGGCGCAGCGACGCGCCGACCTTCACCCGGTCGACCACCACCTCGATGGCCGCACCGGCGGGTGGGCTGGGCGGGCGGGGCGTTGCGGCGATTTCAATCACCTCGCCGGCGACGCGGATGCGCACGAAACCGCGGGCAAGCAGGGCATCGATCGTCTCTCCCGGCTCGGCGACCTCACTGGCTGGCAATGGTGCGAGGATCAGCATCCGCGTGCCCTCGGACCGCTCGAGCACCTGATCGACCATGAGCGAGACGCTTTGCGCGGCAAGGGCCTGCTGCGGATGCGCCGGGCAGAAGGGCGTCCCGGCGCGGGCGTAAAGCACCCTCAGGTAGTCGTTGATTTCGGTGACCGTGCCAACGGTCGAGCGCGGATTGTGGCTGCCCGCCTTTTGTTCGATCGCAATCGCCGGCGACAGGCCCTCGATCGAATCGACATCGGGCTTGTCCATGCGCTCGAGAAATTGCCTTGCGTAGGCGGACAGGGACTCGACATACCGTCGCTGGCCTTCGGCGTACAGGGTGTCAAAAGCGAGCGAGGATTTGCCCGAACCCGACAGTCCGGTGATCACGACCAAGCGGTCTCGCGGGATGTCGAGGTCGATATTCTTGAGGTTGTGCGTGCGGGCGCCGCGGATCGAGATCGAATTCATGCTGTCGCAAAGGCGGCCCGAGCGCGCTCTCTCCGGGGCCCCATCAGGGGATGCTGGCGCGCGGGCCGGCGCTGCGCGGTCTCAAAAGGCCAATCGGCTAATATAAACCGCTTTGACATCGAGCCGATGAATCCTGCCCCTGATTTCGCTTCGCGGATGAACCCAGCCGAGCTGAGGGCTAGCCTGTCGCTCGCTTCAGTGCAGTCTCTGCGGATGCTCGGGCTCTTCATGGTGCTGCCGGTGCTTGCGGTTCACGCCCGGTCGCTGCCCGAGGGGGGCGACAACGTGATGCTGGGCCTCGCGCTGGGCATCTATGGGCTCACCCAGGCGGCGCTGCAGCTGCCCCTGGGGATCGCGTCGGACCGCTTTGGTCGAAAGCCGGTGATCATTTTCGGCTTGGTCGTGTTTGCCGCAGGCAGTCTGATTGCGGCTTTCGCGTCCGACCTGGTGATGATGTCGGTGGGTCGTGGGCTGCAGGGTGCGGGCGCCATTTCCGCAGCGGTCAGTGCGCTGGTGGCCGATTCGACTCGCGAAAGCCAGCGCACCAAGGCGATGGCCTTGGTGGGCATCAGCATCGGCGCGATGTTCGCGCTCTCCCTGATCGTGGCGCCGCCGCTCTACCGCTGGGTGGGCATCGGTGGCATGTTTGCCGCCACGGCCGTGTTGGCCGCTGCGGCGATCGTCTGGGTGATCCGCGTCGTACCCGATGTTCCGCTCGTGGCGCGGGAGCCGCTGACCCGTGCGCAGTTCGCGCAGGTAGCCGGTGATCGAGATCTGATGCGCGTCAACTTTGGCATTTTTTCGCTGCACGCGGTCCAGGTGGCGATCTTCGTCGTGCTGCCTGGCTGGTTGATTGAACGTGCCGGGCTTGCGATCGCCGATCACTGGATGCTCTATCTGCCGGTCGTTTTGCTCTCGTTTGCGCCAATGATGCCTGCGGTCAATTG
The DNA here is from genome assembly GCA_964488395.1 of uncultured Burkholderiaceae bacterium. GTDB lineage: Bacteria > Pseudomonadota > Gammaproteobacteria > Burkholderiales > Burkholderiaceae_E > SYIM01. Next base: position 8,161 of record CAZAVT010000147.1, read on the forward strand.
GGGGGAGCGGCGAGCCAGGATGCGGCTTGTTTTCCTGTCTAGCGTGGCGCTGCTCGCCGCGGTGCAGTTTGCGTTCGTGCTTAGACCCGAGGGTATAGTGCCTTTCGCGGTGCTGCTGTTCTTGTTTTTTTCCGCCTTCAATATTCTCGAGGCGAGCCTTCCGTCGATGGTTTCCCGGCTGGCGCCTTCGCCGGTACGCGGGGCTGCGCTGGGCTTGTTCAACACCACGCAGTCCTTGGGGCTATTCCTGGGCGGCGCACTGGCCGGATCGGTGCGCGGCGCCTGGGGCGATGCGGCAGTGTTCGCGGCGACCGGGATCCTGCTGGCAGGATGGTTCTTGGCCGCGTGGCGCCATCGGCATTGGCCGGGCGCCACGCACTGAGCTTCACGATTTCGCTTAGGAGAGCGTCATGGCTTCTGTCAACAAGGTGATCCTGATGGGCAATCTCGGC
>CAZAVT010000148.1:0-3806 GCA_964488395.1 uncultured Burkholderiaceae bacterium
AACGCCCGCCCGGTCGCAGCGGCCGCTCCGGCGCCGTCGCCTGCTCGTCCGGCCAGCGAGCCGTCCGTAGCCACTCGTCCGCCGGTCGCCGTGGCCCAAGCGCTTCCAGCCCGCTCCTCGAGCGTTGCGAGCACCCGTTCCGCGGTCGCTGCGGACTCGGCTGCCTCCGAACCGCCGCCGCTGCGTTTTGAGCCGGTGACGAGCGAGACGCCCGCCGCGAACCGATCGGCCCCGTCGGCTGCCTCGAGCGCTGCGCCAGCTGCCGGTCAGCCGCCGACCGCCTCGCGGTCAGCGCCCACCGCCAGTCCGCCGCCCGGTCCAGGCCTTGGGACCTTCCAGGCCCAGGAGCCTGCGCGCGAGCCTGTCGTTGCAGCAGCGTCCCAGCCCGTCGCGCCTCAGCCCGCCCCAACGCCCCCGGCCCAGCCCCCGCAAACGGCTGCGGCCGCAACGCCCGCAGCGCCTGCGCCGCGCGCAGCAGCGCCCAGCGGGGCAGGCAGTGACCGCTTCATCTGGCCTGTTCCCGGCAAGGTCCTTGAGCCGTTCTCGGAGCCTCAGAATACAGCGGTCTATCTTGACGGCCGATTGGGTGACCCGGTCAGTGCTGCCGCCGATGGGAAGGTGATCTTCAGCGGTCAGGGCCCCAAGGGTTACGGCAACTTGCTGATCGTCAAGCACGACGATGAGTTGCTCAGCGTCTATGGTCATAACCGCAGCCTGCTGGTGAAAGAGGGCGAGCAGGTCAAGCGCGGGCAGAAGATCGCCGAGCTGGGCAACAGTGACTCCGAGCGACCGCGCCTGCGCTTCGAGATCCGGCGCGACGGGCGGCCAGTCGACCCGGTTCGCTACCTTCCATCACGCTGAGCCCGTCGATCGTTTCCACGCCCTTTGCCGCATGACCCCGGTTCTGGTCTTTGATATCGAGACGATCCCTGACACGGTTGGGCTGCGTCGAATCTGGGGCCACGAGGATTCGATGACCGATGCGCAAGTTGCTGATCAGGCCTTCGCGAGGCGGCGCGAGCAAAACGGCACCGACTTCCTTCCCCTGCATCTGCACCGGGTGATTGCGATCGGGTGCCTGTTGCGAGATGACCGAGGCCTGCAGATTCGATGCATCGGTCAGCCGGACGATTCCGAGTCGCGCATCCTCCAGCAGTTTTACCGTCTCATCGACCACTACACCCCGCAATTGGTATCCTGGAACGGGGCAGGGTTCGACCTGCAGGTCATGCACTATCGGGCCCTGGTGCAAGGGGTGAGCGCCGGCCGATATTGGGAGCAGGGTGACGATGATCGCGAGTTTCGTTACAACAACTACCTGTCTCGCTACCACGCCCGCCATCTCGACCTGATGGACCTGCTCGCGCTCTACACGCCACGCGCCAATGCGCCGCTGGACGACTTGGCCCGTCTTTGTGGGTTTCCTGGCAAGCTCGGGATGGATGGTTCCCAGGTTTGGCCGGCGTTCCAGCAGGGGCGGATCGCCGAGATCCGAGCGTATTGCGAAACCGATGTCGCGAATACCTGGCTGCTCTTTTGCAGGTTCCAGAAGATGCGCGGTCTCTGGTCTGACGAGCGTTATCAGGATGAGCTGCGCACCACCCGCGAGGCGCTGCAGACGCTGGCCGGCAGCGGTGCCAGCCATTGGCAGGAGTATCTGAACGCCTGGTCCGAGCGATGAGCCGAGCCCCGGCTCGACCTCGCGAGTCGCACGTGCTCGAGATCGAATCCCTCGATCTCGAGGCTCAGGGTGTGGCCCGCCATGACGGAAAGGTCATCTTCGTGCGCGGCGCCTTGCCTGGCGAGCGGGTCCGTGCTGAAGTGGTCCGGTCCAAGCCAAGATTCAGCACGGCTGATACCGTCGAGGTGATCCGCCCAAGCGCTATGCGGGTGGTGCCGCGCTGCCCGCACTTTTCGGTTTGTGGCGGTTGTTCGATGCAGCACCTCGACCTGCCGGCCCAGGTGGCGATCAAGCAAAGAGTGCTGGAGGACCAGTTCGAGCATCTCGGGGGGATCCGACCCGACAGCCTGCTTCGTCCCATTGCCGGGCCTGGCTGGGGCTATCGGTTCAGGGCCAGGTTGTCCGTGCGCGATGTACCGCGCAAGGGTGGCGTGCTGGTCGGATTTCATGAGCGGGGTTCGAGCTACGTGGCCGATATGCGCGAATGCCATGTGCTTCCACCGCAGGTTTCGGCGCTGCTCCTGCCCTTGCGCGTGCTGGTCGAAAGCCTGTCGATCCGAACCCGACTGCCACAGATCGAGGTGGCAGCCGGCGAGCGCTCCGATTGCAGCTTGCATCTGGCGTTGGTGCTTCGGGTGCTGGAGCCACCGACCTCCGAGGATCAGCAACGGCTGAAGGCTTTCGCGCAGTTGCATCGGGTCGAGTTGTGGCTACAGCCTCGCGGACCTGATTCGATTGAACTGCTCTGCGATGCCCAAGGTGAGCGTGCGCCCTCGTCGCTCGCGTACCGGCTGCCCGAGTCGAACGTGGTGATGCCCTTTCGGCCGACCGACTTCACGCAGGTCAACCACGCGATCAACGAAGTGCTGGTGCGGCGCGCCCTCCATTTGCTGGCTCCCGAACCGACCGATCGGGTGGCCGATCTGTTTTGCGGGCTGGGTAATTTCAGTCTGCCACTCGCCCGCCGCGCTGCAGAGGTCGTCGGTATCGAGGGCAGTCGAGCGCTGGTCGATCGAGCCCTCGACAATGCGCGCCTCAATGGCCTGGAGGCCCGTTGCCAGTTCGCGGTCGCCAATCTCTTCGAACTCGATGCAGATCGATGGCAGGCCCTGGGCGCGTTCGACAGGATCCTGATCGATCCGCCGCGCGAGGGAGCCTTGGAGGTCTGCAAGTCAATCGCCGCCAGCCCAGGCTACGCCCCGAAGCGGATCGTGTACGTGTCCTGTAACCCCGCCACTCTGGCCCGTGATGCCTCAGTGCTCGTGAACACGGCCGGCTACCGGCTCAGCTCGGCGGGCATCGTCAACATGTTCCCGCACACCAGCCACGTCGAGTCAATCGCAGTCTTTGACCGACCCATCTGATCCAGGAAAAAAAAGGCGCCCGTTGGGCGCCTTTGGGAACAGAGCGAGAAGCCGCCTGTCGATCAGTCCCGATCGCCGCCAACGATCCCGAGAATCGCCAGCAGATTGCTGAAGACGTTGTAAACGCTCAAATAGATCGACAGCGTCGCAGTCACATAGTTGGTTTCGCCACCGTTGACGACCCGCTGCAGGTCGACCAGGATGAAGGCGGAGAAGATCAGCACGGCAAGTGCCGAAATGGTCAGCATCAGCGCCGGCATCTGCAACCAGATGTTGGCGATACCTGCCACGAGGATGACCAGGAAACCGACGAAGAGCCAGCGACCAAGCCCGCTGAAATCGCGGCGCGAGAAAGTCGCGACCGACGCCATGACTGCGAAGATTGCCGCCGTGCCGCCAAAGGACATCATGATCAAGCTGGCGCCATTGGCGAGTCCGAGGACGCTGCCGATCAACCGCGACAGCATCAGTCCCATGAAGAAGGTGAAGGCCAGCAGCAGGGCCACGCCAATCCCGCTGTTCTTGAAGCGCTCGATCGCAAAGAAAAAGCCAAAGGCAACGGCTAAAAAGACGATCAGGCCAATGAAGGGACTGCCGGCGAAGAAGCTGAAACCGGTGGCGACCCCGAGCCACGCGCCGATCACGGTCGGAACCATCGAGATCGCCAGCAGCAGGTAAGTGTTACGCAACACGCGGTTGCGGACGATCGCATCCGAAACGGCGTACGGTGAACGTCCAAACGAACCACTATCGAGATTCAT
>CAZAVT010000148.1:3816-8270 GCA_964488395.1 uncultured Burkholderiaceae bacterium
AATGCAGCATATCTTGGGGCGCACCGCCGATCCGTCAAGGATACCCTTGAAATAGCCCGGGTAATAAAGGCCTAGCCCTGGGTGCTTCCGGCTTTCGTGAGGCATCGGCTCCAGCCGACCAGATGGCATGCTATCATTTCTGGTTACCTGGGTTAAATCTCGCACGATGCTTGAGTAGGGCTTTCACTCGATCCAGGTCCTGTCCCAATAACTTCTCGATGGAGCCGTCATGGCGGTTGAGCGTACCCTTTCGATCATCAAACCCGACGCGGTCGCCAAGAACGTGATCGGTCAGATCTATTCTCGTTTCGAAGGCGCCGGACTCAAGGTCATCGCGGCTCGCATGGCACAGTTGTCTCGCGCCCAGGCCGAGGCCTTTTACGCGGTTCACCGTGAGCGGCCGTTCTTCAAGGATCTCGTCGATTTCATGATCTCGGGCCCGGTCATGATTCAGGTGCTCCAAGGCGAGAACGCGATCGCTCTCAACCGCGAATTGATGGGTGCGACGGACCCCAAGAAGGCAGCTCCCGGAACGATCCGCGCTGATTTTGCCGACAGCATCGACGCCAATGCGGTCCATGGCTCGGATGGTCCGGAGACGGCACGCGTCGAGATCGGATTCTTTTTCCCCGGCATCGAAATCAACCCTCGCTGAGCGCTCGGCCCGGGGTCGACAGGTCTCGGGTCAGGCCGAACCGCCCGAGCACCCGACCGTGAGCGCCGACCCCCTGGTTCCCCTGCTGGGCCTTGCGCCCGATGAACTGATCGGGCTTTGTTCCCGATGGGGGCAAAAACCGTTTCGCGCGAGGCAGTTGTTGAGGTGGATACACCAGCGCGGTGAGAGCGATTTCTCCGCGATGACAGACCTGGCGAAGGAGTTTCGTGAGCTCCTTGCGGGGCGGGCAACGGTCGAGTCGCTGCCGATCCTGCGCGATCACCGCTCAGCCGATGGGACACGCAAGTGGTTGCTCGACGTGGGCGCTGGCAATGCAGTCGAGACCGTTTTCATCCCGGAGGCCTCGCGGGGGACCCTTTGCGTGTCGACGCAGGCGGGCTGCGCGGTCAACTGCCGATTCTGCTCGACCGGTCATCAGGGATTTGCGCGCAACCTCGAGCCGCACGAGATCGTTGCGCAGCTTTGGATGGCGCAGCGGATGCTCCTGCGCGATGGCGGCCCGGTCCGTCTTTCCGCTGACATGGATGAAGACGACGAGGAGCAGGTCCCGTTTGACCGTGCACGGCCCGTGAGCAACGTGGTGTTCATGGGCATGGGTGAGCCGCTACAGAATTACTCCGCGACGCTCACAGCTTTGCGGTTGATGCTCGACGATCACGCCTACGGGCTGTCGCGGCGGCGGGTCACCGTATCGACCTCTGGGGTCGTCCCGATGATCGACCGGTTGCGCGATGATTGTCCGGTGGCTCTGGCGGTATCGCTGCACGCCCCCAACGATGCACTGCGCGACCGCCTCGTTCCGCTGAACCGCAAGTATCCGCTCGTCGAGCTGTTGGCTGCCTGTCAGCGTTACCTCGAGCGCTCGCCTCGCGACTTCATCACCTTCGAATATGTCATGCTCGATGGGGTCAATGATCAGCCAGCCCATGCGGCTGAGCTGCTGGCCCTGACGCGTGATTTGCCTTGCAAATTCAACCTGATCCCTTTCAATCCCTTTCCCGAGTCGGGCCTGCGTCGCTCTCCCGCCCCCACAGTGCGCGCATTCGCGCGCGAGCTTTCCGATGGCGGTAAAGTGACAACGGTACGGCGCACTCGGGGCGATGACATCGACGCAGCCTGCGGTCAGCTGGCGGGCGAGGTCCGCGACCGCACCCGGGTGGCAGAGCGCTCGGTGCTGCGCAACATTCGTATTCTGGGGGTTGAATGAGCCAAGCCGAACTTCAGTCAGAGCGTCATGAGCCCCTGGTTTCGGGTGGCTTGGCTGCGCTCACCTCACTTGATCAGCTGGTCAAGGCCCGTGAAGCCAAAGGGTTGTCGCCGTCTGACCTCGCCGTTCGTCTGGGCATGGTGCCCCGGCAGATTCTGGCGATCGAGCGCGGTGATTGGACAGCTCTGCCGGGCAGGAGCTTCGCCCGCTCCGCGCTGCGCTCCTACGGGCGCGCGCTCGGGGTCGACCTCTCGTCGCTGCTGCCCGCCATCGACAGCGCCTTTGGGCAGACGCAAGAGTACGTCGAGCGGCCGGCCCTCGATCAGCCCATGCCGCGCCGGGGTGTCCTCGGTTTCTCTTCCAGCGGGTCGGGGACTTGGCTGGCATGGACCATCCTGGTCGCGGTGGTCTTGGTCGTTCTAGCGTTCTTCTACGGTGGCGGCGCATCGCTTCTGTCGCCGGGCGAGACGGCCTCGCCGACGCGTCCACAGGGCTCGCAGGGCGCTCGTCCTTCGTCTGTGGCCCCCACTCCCGCGGCCGGGGCGGCTCCTGCGGCGCCAGCTATCGCTGGCAGTTCTGGGGGGGCATCGGCGAGCAGCGCTTCGCAGGCGCCTGCTTCCCCGGTGAGCTCCGTCCCTGCGACGAGTGCGGGCAGTGCCGCTGTGACGCCAGCGGCGGCACCTGCGCAGCCCGGGCCAGCGGCGCCAGGCGCTCAGCCAGCGAGCAGCGGTGGGGCCGCCACTGTGGCGCCCATCGGCGGCGCCCGCCGAACCCAGGCCGCGTGTGGCGACCGAGCCGACGGCGGCGGCGTCGACGTCGGCGTCGACGTCGGTCAGCGCGTCGCTCGCGCTCAGTTTTTCGGAGCCGTCCTGGATCGAGATCCGGGATGGTAATGGTCGCGTTCTAGTGACGGGGACCCAGCCGGCCGGCAGTAGCATGGTCGTTGAGGGCGCCTTGCCGCTTAGCGCGGTGATTGGCAACGCAGGCCGAGTCACCGCGAACTGGAGGGGCGCGCCTTTCGACCTGACGCCTCATCTGCGTCAGGGCGTGGCGCGGTTCAATATCGAGTGAGGCCGGGATGAATGACTCCCCAGACAGGATCGTAACCGGACCCGCCGAACGCAGGCCTTCGCGTGGCATGGTGGTGCGGTGGGGTGAGCGGGCGATCACCGTGGGCGGGAACGCACCGATCGTCGTTCAGTCCATGACCAATACCGATACCGAAGACCCGATTGCCACCGCGATTCAGGTCAAGGACCTCGCGCGGGCCGGATCGGAAATCGTTCGGATCACGGTCAACACGCCCGGGGCCGCAAAGGCGGTCCCGGCGATCCGCGAGCAGCTCGACCGAATGGGGGTGGATGTACCCCTGGTAGGGGACTTTCACTATAACGGGCACAAGCTTTTGTCCGAGCATCCCGGTTGCGCGCAGGCCTTGTCCAAGTACCGGATCAATCCCGGCAACGTCGGAGCCGGCCGGCGCCGCGATGACAATTTTGCGCGCATGATCGAGCTCGCCTGTGAGTACGGCAAGCCGGTCCGCATCGGCGTCAACTGGGGGAGTCTGGACCAGGACCTGCTGGCCCGGATGATGGACCGCAATGCGGCACTGCCCTCGCCGCTCGATGCTCAGGGCGTGATGCGGGAGGCGCTCGTCACTTCGGCGATCGACAGCGCACGTCGCGCTGAGCAACTCGGATTGCCCGGCGACCGGATTTGTCTCTCCGCCAAGGTGTCTAACGTCCAGGATCTGGTCGCGGTCTACACGGCGCTGGGCCGTCGATGCGACTATCCGCTGCATCTCGGCCTTACTGAGGCGGGCATGGGCAGCAAGGGAATTGTTGCATCGACTGCAGCCTTGGCGATCCTCCTGCAGCAGGGCATTGGCGACACCATCCGGGTCTCGCTCACGCCAGAGCCCGGCGGTGACCGGACCCGCGAGGTGGTCGTTGCCCAGGAGATCCTTCAGACCATGGGCCTGCGTGCGTTTGCGCCCCTGGTCATCGCTTGCCCGGGGTGTGGACGAACCAGCAGTACTTTTTTTCAGGAGCTCGCCGCGAGCATCCAGGCGTACCTGCGCGGGCAGATGCCGATCTGGCGACAGCATTACCCCGGCGTGGAATCGATGCAGGTGGCGGTGATGGGTTGCGTGGTCAACGGTCCAGGCGAGAGCAAGCACGCAAATATCGGGATTTCTTTGCCGGGATCCGGTGAGGCGCCGGTCGCGCCCGTGTTTGTTGACGGTGAGCGCACGGTCACCCTCAAGGGCGAACACATCGCTGAGGAGTTTCAGGCGATCGTCGAGCAGTATGTGCGCCGGCGCTACGGTGGTCTCGAGCCGATGGTGATGACCGACGATGCAATGCGCTGATCAACGACGGCCTGGCGGCCTCTGGAGGCTCGACAAGTGACGGACAGGATTCAAGCGGTCAAGGGCATGAACGATGTGCTCCCCGCGGACGAGCCGATCTGGCGGCGTTTCGAAGACTCAGTCATGTCGACCCTGCGAGGCTATGGGTATCGCCGCATTCGCACACCGATCGTCGAACCGACCCGCCTCTTTGTCCGCGG
>CAZAVT010000148.1:8280-8610 GCA_964488395.1 uncultured Burkholderiaceae bacterium
GAGATGTATTCGTTCGTCGATGCCCTCAATGGTGAGGCACTGACCCTGCGCCCAGAGAACACTGCCGGTGTGGTGCGTGCCGCCCTTCAGCACAGCCTGCTCCATGACGGCCCGCAGCGGGTTTGGTACACCGGTCCGATGTTCCGGCACGAGCGCCCCCAGAAGGGTCGCTATCGGCAGTTTCACCAGGTCGGCGCAGAGGCTTTGGGGCTGCCTGGTCCGGATGCCGACGTTGAGCTGATCCTGCTGGGGCAGCGGATCTGGGATGACCTTGGCCTCACGGGGATCACCCTGGAGATCAACTGCCTGGGCCAGGCCGAGGAACGACGG
>CAZAVT010000149.1:0-4258 GCA_964488395.1 uncultured Burkholderiaceae bacterium
AGTTCATCCGCACCCAGGCCCGGCTCTGGGCGCCGGTGGTCCGCGAGTCGGGCGCGCAACTATGAGTCGCCAGCGCATTGCGGTCGTCCTGTTTGGCCCTCCCGGCCAGGGCAGCTTCAACGAGTCGGGCGCGGCCGGCGCACAACGAGCGCGCGAGCGCTGGCCGGCGCATGGTATCCGCACGGTCTGGATCGAACCGCGTGAGCCGGCCGCGAGGGCGCAGGCGCTCGCCGATCTGTGCGGCCAGGGCTGGGACCTGGTGGTCGCCCATGGAGGACAGGGCGATGAACCCGTCAGCCAGGTCGCGCCCTCCCACCCTGGGATCGCCTTCGCGATCACCCAGGGCGGCTGGCTCGCCCCAAACTGTGCGAGCTACGAGGTCTTGCAGGAGCACTCGGCCTTCCTGGCCGGAGTGCTGGCGGCCCACTGCTCAAAGAGCGGCGTGGTGGGTCATCTCTCGGGCGAGAAGGTCCGCCCCGGTCTCAAGGGTCGGGCGGCCTATGCCGATGGCGTGCGCGCCAGCGGTCGAGACTGCCGGTTGGTCACGGGATTCTGCGGCCATCAGCATCAGCCCGAGCTCGCGTACGCGCTGATGCGGCGCCTGCACCAAGAGGGCGCCGACGTAGTGTTCGCAATGATTGATGGTGGGCGCCCCGGCGTCACGCAGGCCTGCCGGGAGTTCGGCATCCAGCAGATCGGCAACGTGCTCGACTGGGTGGCCCGCGACCCGGAGGTCTTCATTGCCTCGGCCATCGCCGATTCGGGGGCTTGTGTGGACGAGGCCATCGGCGACTGGCTGACCGGTCGCTGGCAAGGCGGCAGCCACCGCGTCCACGGAGCGGCCGACCCGCACTTCGTTCGACTGCTCCTGCGCGCCGACCTTGGGAGCGAGCTTCAGCCGGTGATCGACGCCTGGACCAAACGGCTCGCCGATGCCAGCTACACTCCCAGCGAGCGGTACGATGGACCGGAGGTGTCCGCCGCCGCCTGATGACTGCCGGACCTTCCACTGTCTGCCTCTCAACAAGGATCCATCATGAAACCCCACATGACGAGACGCCGCTCACTTCTGCGGGCCACCGCCCTCCTCCCGTTTGCCGCCGCAGCGCCGCTGGCGGCGCAGCCGAGCTCGGCCTGGCCGAGGCAGACGATTCGCCTGGTCGTTCCCTTCCCCCCGGGCGGCAACACCGACCTGATCGCGCGGGTGCTGGCCAAGTCGATGGCGGCCGAACTGGGCCAGCCGGTGGTGGTCGATAACCGCGCCGGTGCGGGCGGCAATATCGGCGTCGACCATGTCGTGAAATCCGCCCCCGACGGTTACACGCTCGCCTACAGCACGCTCTCCACTTACGCGCTGAATGTCGGCCTCTACAAATCCCTGCCCTTCGATCCACTGAAGGATCTCGCGCCGATCGCGACCACGGTCGAAGTGCCACTGGTCCTGGTCGTACCGGGTAACAGTGGCATTCGCACCCTCGGCGAGTTACTTGAGCGGCTCAAGTCACAGCCCGGCAAGTTCAGCTACGGCTCGGCGGGCAGCGGCACCTCCAGCCACATCGCCTGCCATCTGTTTGCCCGCATGGCGGGCGTCGATGTGCAGCATGTGCCCTATCGGGGGACCGGGCCGGCGATGAATGATCTGATCGGTGGGGTGATCGCCTTTGGCATGGATGCGCCGTCGGTCGTCGCGCCGATGGTGCAGGCCGGCCGGCTCAACGCGATCGCGGTGGCTGTCCCGCAGCGCATGAAGTCGCTGCCGCAGGTACCGACCTTCGATGAGGCCGGCCTGAAAGGGTTTCGGGCCTATTCGTGGAATGCGCTCTGGGCGCCGGCCCGCACCCCGGTGGAGGTGCTCGACCGAATCAATGCCGCGGTGAACAAGGCCATGGCCGATCCCGCCAACGCCCGCCAGATCGAGGAACTGGGCGTCGTTGCCTATCCTCGGATGGGTCGCGACGAAGTGGAACGGTTCATGCGGCAGGAGTACGAGACCTGGGTGCCCCTCGTGCGCAGCATGAATGTCACGGTGGACTGAGCGCTGGCCGGCCTGCCGCTCTGACTCAGCCCCCGGGGGCTCGACCAGTCGCCTCGAAAACCGCGCCTGCGACACCCGTTGCTGTTACCGCAGCCGGCCACCCCCCATAAAACGCGAGGTGGGTGATCAACTCACTGATCTCCTCGGGGGTGACGCCGTTGGCGAGCGCACGCTCGAGATGGGACTGCAGCTGCTCCGGCCGGACCATGCAGACCAGTCCCGCGACCGTGATCAGGCTTCGATCGCGCTTGGACAGGCCTGGCCGCTCCCAGACATCGCCAAAGAGGACCTGTTCGGTCAGCTCTACGAATTTCGGTGCGACCTTGCGCATCTGCTCCCGCTTTTGCGCCATACGCGGTGTGGTCAGTTGGGCCATTTGACGACTTCCCCCCATTGCGTTTCTTGAATTGATCCTGGACGCTCTCCATTGGGCCGAGATAGACTCGCCGCGTCAAGCGTTGTTGTGGCATCGCGCGTCACACAGGGGTTGGGCCTTGCGGATCGGGATCGAAATTGGCGGAACCTTCACGGATCTCGTTGCCCTGACGGATCAGGGCATCCAGGTGTTCAAGGTCTCCTCGACCCCGTCCGCACCCGAACGTGGAGTATTCGATGCGCTGGATGCCCTAGGTCAGGACCTCGATCGAGTCGAGACGCTGGTCCATGGCTCGACAGTCGCGACCAAGGCCCTCCTCGAGCGCAAGGGCAGCCGGACCGCACTGGTCACGACCCGCGGCTTTCGGGACATCCTTGAGCTGCAACGCGAACTCAAGAGTCGCAATTACGACCTTGGCTACGCAAGGACCCAGCCCTTGGTGCCCCGCGAACGGGTCATCGAAGCCCATGAGCGGCTCGATGCCGAAGGCCAGATCATCGATCCGCTCGACGAAGCGGCGCTCGAGTCTGCGCTATATGCCTTGTTCGAGGCGCACGAACCCGGCTCGCTGGCGGTGTGCCTGCTCCATGCGCACCTGAACCCTGTGCATGAACAGCGGGTCAGGGATATCGCCCTGCGCCTGCGTCCGACGCTCAGCGTCTCGATCTCCTCGGAGGTCATGCCCGAGTACCGCGAATATGAGCGTGCCAGCACAACGGTGATGAACGCCTATCTCGCGCCAGTGGTCGACTCCTATCTAAGCCGACTGCAGGCAGGGCTCGCCGCGCGAGGCTTTCACGGCCGATTTCAGGTCATGCAGTCCAACGGGGGGATGCTGCCGGCCGAGCGCTCTGAGCAGCACGCGGTACGCACGCTGGTATCGGGTCCAGCCGCTGGGGTCACCGGTGCGATCAGCGCCGCCCTGAGGTCTGGCTTCAGCCACGTGATCAGCCTCGACATGGGAGGCACCAGCACCGATATCTGCCTGGTGAATGACGCCAGCGCGCAGATCATCACCGGCAAGCTGATCGACCGCCTGCCCATCCTCGCGCCGATGCTGGACATCACCGCCATTGGCGCGGGCGGCGGCAGCATTGCCTGGTTCGATGCCGCTGGCATGTTCCACGTGGGGCCGCGCAGTGCGGGCGCGCAGCCGGGCCCGGCCTGCTACGGGCGAGGCGGACAAGACGCAACACTCACCGACGCCTGCGTGGTGATGGGACTGATTCGCCCCGATCGTTTCCTCGGCGGGGCGATGAGACTCGACCCCGCCGCGGCGGCCCAGGCGATCGGCAGGGTTGCAACGCGTCTTGGCCTGAGCACCGAGGCCGCAGCCGAAGGCCTCTTTCGCATTGCCTGCGCCAACATGCTGCAGGCCACGCGCCAGGTCTCGATCGAGCGCGGCTACGACCCGCGCGATTACGCCATCGTGGCCTACGGCGGTGCGGGGCCGTTGCATGCTGCCGTACTGGCTGAGGAAATCGGTGCACAAGCCGTCCTGGTACCGCCCCACCCAGGGGTCACCTCGGCGATGGGTCTGGTGATTGCCGATTTTCGCCTCGACTATGTCCGCTCGCGCGTGCTCACGGTGCTGCCTGAACACCTGCCGTCGATCCAGGCAATCTTCGCGGAGCTGCAGTCGCAGGCCGCCGCCGACTTGCAATCGATGGCGCCACCCGGCACGCCATCGATCGAGTACTCGGTCGACCTGCGCTACGTCGGACAGGGCTATGAACTCACGCTCGCCATCGACCCTTTCAATCCCGCGATCGATGTACTGGATGACCTGCGCGGCCGCTTTCACGAACTGCATCAGCTGCGCTTCGGACATGCCAACCCCGCTCAAA
>CAZAVT010000149.1:4268-8601 GCA_964488395.1 uncultured Burkholderiaceae bacterium
CGGGCGGGCAACTATCGGGCCAGACTCCGGGTGCCGCAGCATTGGGCGCCGACCCCGAGCGGGCCCGGCGACGCCCCGCGCGAACGAACAAAGGGCGCGCCGCCCATTGAATCGGCTGCGATCTTTTGGGACGGCGCTCGCAGGACTTGTACCTGTGTTTCACGAGATACGTTGAGACCGGGCGATTGGCAGGCAGGGCCGGCATTGATCGAGGACCACTCGGCAACGACACTGGTGCCTCCGGGCTGGTCGGTTCGAGTAGACGAGCAGTGCGCGCTCATCCTCGAGAGGACCGGTCAGCCATGATGCCGCGTGATGCAATTGCGCCCCAGTCCCCATCGGCAATGATCGATCCGGTCACCTTCCAGATCATTAACGGTGCGCTGGTCGCTGCAACGCGCGCGATGGCGACCATCCTGCGGCGCTCGGCGCGCTCGACGATCATCCGCGAGACGCAGGATTTTTCGACAGCCGTGTTCGATGCCGAGGGCCGGCTTGCGGCCCAGTCAGAAGCCATCCCGCTGCACCTGAACTCGCTCGGTTACTCCTTGGCCTTTTGCCTGCGGGACTATCCGGCCGACACCCTGGAGGCCGATGACATCCTGCTGGTGAATGACCCCTATCACGGCGGCCAGCACCTGCCCGATATCCAGGTCTTCTCGCCGATTGTGCATCTCGACCGAGTGGTCGGCTTCGTTGGCAACCTCGCCCACCATACGGACCTCAGTGGTGGGATCGGCTCCATGAATCCAACCGCGACCGACATCTTCCAGGAAGGGATGCGGATCCCGCCCCTGAAAATCAAACCGGACCGCGACCTCGATGCGGCGCCCGGGCGCCTGCTCATGGCGAACAGCCGGCAACCCGAGACGCTACGTGCCGATCTTCAGGCGCAGATCGCGTCCAACCGGACCGGCCAGCAGCGCGTGCTGGAACTCATCGACAAGTACGGTCTCGAGCGGCTGCTGGCCAGCATTGCGATGGCGCAGGACCTCTCCGAGCTCGAGATGCGACAAGCGATCCGTGCGGTGCCCGACGGCAGCTACACTGGCGAGGACTTTCTCGATGGGGACGGGTTCAATACCGAGCCCATCCGCATTCAGGTGACCGTCCGTGTTCACGGCGACGAGCTCGAGATCGACTACACCGGGACCGACCCGCAGGCCCGGGGTTATGTGAATTCGACGCTGGCCTCCACCGTCTCGGCGGCCGGTACCGCCGTGCGTGCCGTCCTGGGTCATCCCGACATGCTGACCAACGATGGCAGCTTTCGACCGGTCAAGGTCAAGGTCCCGTTGGGTTGCCTGCTCAATCCACGATATCCGGCCCCGGTGAGGCTACGTATGAATTCCGCAGGCCGGGCCTACGGCGCTGTGCTCCAGGCCCTCGGCAAGGCCGTACCGGCTCGCGCAGCCGCCTGTGGATTCGACACCACCACGACGGTCAATTTCGGCTTTTTCAGCGAACGCGGCTACACGATCTTCATGGAGCCGATGCGCGGCGGCATGGGCGGCGCGAGCCTGCACGATGGGGCCGATGCGATCAGCCAGCTGCTCAGCAATTCGGCCAACACGCCGGTCGAGGTCGCCGAGTCGGACAACCGGTTCTTCATCACGCGGGAGTACAGCCTGCGCCCCGACAGCGGTGGGGCCGGCGAGTACCAGGGCGGCCTCGGCGGCGTGCGCGAGTACGAGATCATCGCCGAGCGAGTGGAGGCACTGTTCTCATCGGATCGGGCGATCCATCGACCCTGGGGTAGCGGTGGCGGTGCCGAGGGCACGATCGGCCGTGTGCTGGTGATCCGTCAGGGCGAGGCCAAGCAGCTCCCGCCCAATGGCGCTGCCTTGACCTTGTACCGCGGTGACCGACTCCGGATCGAGACGGGCGGAGGCGGCGGTTTTGGTGACCCGGCGCGTCGAGCGCCCGTGGCGGTCTTGCGCGACCTGCGCGCCGGACGGATCAGTCCGGCCTTTGCATCTCGCTGGTATGGCATCGATCTGACGACCCCCAAGGAGACCTGAGGATGAAACGATTCTTTTGCCCGGCCCTGACGGTACTCGCCCTCGCGAGCAGCGGGTTCGTCCTCGCGCAGCCCGCTGCGCCTGCCAAACCGGCGGCCGACAAGTCCGTGCAGATCGGCGGAGCGGCTGTCGGACAGTTCGGGCATTTTGTGGCGGTCGGCTGGGCCAAGGCCATGGCCCGCGCACCTGGCTACCGCGCGTCGCCCGCAGCGACCAGCGGGTTTGTCGAAAACGCCCAACTGATCGCCCAGCGCAAGATGGAGTTCGGCTGGGTCTCCGGGCTCACCTTCGATGAGGCCCGCGCCGGTGATGGCTCCGTGATCACACCCGATGAGCTGGGTCGCATGCGTGCGGTCTTCACCTTACCGGCAGGCGCCAACCACGTGGTCGTCCTCGCCAAGTCACCCATCCAGAGCCTCGAGGATCTCAAGGGCAAGCGTATCTCGGGGTTTGGTCGGGGCTCGCTCGGCTGGACCTACGTCGGCGATGTGCTCGGGACAGTCAATATCGCGAAGAGCAGTTACCGCGAGGAGCACCGTGGCCGTGATCCCGAGCACCGCGAGGAGCCGCTCGGGCCCACCCAGGCCATCCAGGCCCTCAAGGACGGCAAGGTCGACGTTGTCTGGGGTACGGGCAACCCACCCAATCCATCGATCGTCGAGCTTGGAGCGACCCACCGTTTCCGGCTGATCCCGATCCCGGCGACCGTGCTGGACAAGCTCGTGACCAAGGCGCCCAGCTGGCAAACCGCCGTGATCCCGTCCGGCTCCTACAAGAACATGGACGGTGCGGAGACTGACGTCGCAACCATCCAGCAGACCCAGGTCGCCACCACCAGCACGGCGGTCGATGCCGACACCGTGTATGCGGCGGTCTGGGCAGTGATGGAGCATCTCGATGACTTCTGGTCGGTCCATCCAGGCGCCAAATTCCTGCAGGTTAAAACCGCGCTCGACGGCATGCCCATCCCGCTGCATGCTGGGGCGGTGCGTTACTTCAGAGCCAAAGGCATCGAGATCCCGAGCCGGCTGATTCCGCCGGAGGCGCGTTGAGCCGGGCACCCTCGCCCGCCTGGGTCGATCAGACCGTCCGGATCCTTGCGCTGGGCCTCTTGCTGTTCGTGCTCTACACCGCGCTGGTCGGTGAGTTCTCCACCGACATTCAGCGCGGGGTGCCGTTCGCACTCATCGCGGTGATCGTTCTCCTGCGTCATCCGGTCGTCGCCGGCGCGCGCTGGCTTCGTCTCATCGACCTGGTCTTGATGGCTGCGGCCGTGTACGCGGTCTCCTACGTCGCCGTCCACGGCGATCTGATCGTGCGACGGCTGGGGCGACTGCATCCGCAGGATGTGGCCGCGAGCCTGATCGGGCTCCTCGTACTCTTTGAAATTGCACGACGGACGGTCGGTCTGCTGCTCCCGATGATCGCCTTCCTGTTCGCAGCCTATGCGGCCTACGGCGCCCTGCTGCCCGGCGCATCGGGTATGAGCAGCGCCTCGCCGGGCCGAGTGGCGCTTGCCGCCTGGGTCGGCACGGACGGCGTTTTCGGCGTTGCCTTTGGCGTGATGGTGGGTGTGGTCTACGTCTACGTACTCCTCGCGGCCCTGATGGAGCGCAGTCAGGGCACGCAGGCGCTGGTGACGGTGGCTTACTTTCTGACGCGAGGCACGCGCAGCGGCCCAGGCATGACCACCGTGGCGAGCTCGGGGCTCTTCGGGATGGCCTCGGGCAGCGGTGTGGCCGATGTGGCTGCCGTCGGCACAGCCAATATTCCCGCGATGAGGCAAGCGGGCTACAGCGCGCCATTTGCGGCCAGCGTGCAGGCCCTGTCGTCGATCGGCGCCCAGGTCATGCCTCCGATCATGGGCTCATCGGCCTTCATCCTCGCGGAGCTGACTGGCACGCCCTACGCGCAGGTGGCGCTGATGGCGATCATCCCTGCGCTCCTCTACTACGTCTGCGTCGCCGCCGCTGTGCAGGTCGAGGCGAGACGGCTCGGGCTTGTTGCCAACGCCGAGGCGCCGCCCGCCATGGCCTGGGGATCGATCATCCTGGGCGTCAGCCCACTCCTGCTGCTCGTGGTGCTGCTGGTGCAGGGCATGAGCCCATCGAGCGCCGGCTTTTATGCGGTCATGGTGCTGCTGGCCATCGGTCTGATCCGCCGCAATCGGCAACTGTCGCCGCGCCAGCTGTTATCGGCGCTGGTCGAGGGCACGCTTGCGTCCCTGCCGATGTGGACCGCCACCGCCGTGATTGGTGTCATCGTGGCCTCGGTCGCGCTGACGGGGCTCACCACTGACATCAGCCTGATCG
>CAZAVT010000150.1:0-8566 GCA_964488395.1 uncultured Burkholderiaceae bacterium
CGGGTTGCGCATCGCATGGTCGATCAGCAGATGTGGAAAATCGTAGCCGATCATGGCTTCGCCACCGCGATCGTTGAGGCCCTGAAACACCACACGGTCCCGACCGTCACGCATCGTCTGCGGTGCGACTCCCGCGATGATCGACTGGCCGGCGATCCGCATGTGCAGGGCCGTGACATTGCCCTGCGGGTCCAGACCTGCGGTCAACTTGCACTGGGTGACCGGATGGAAGCGCCCGTGCAGCATGTCCTCTTCCCGGCTCCACAGCAGCTTGACCGGTGTGCCCGGCATCTGAGGGGCGAGGGCGACGGCCTGCCGTACCCAGTCATGCACTGCGCCGCGGCGGCCGAAGCCCCCGCCAAGATGGAGCTTGTAGACTTCACAGCGCGAGGCGGGCAGGCCAGAGGCCTCGGCGGTGGCGGCGAGCGCAGCTTCGCCATTCTGGGTCGGTGTCCAGACCTCGCAACGGTCGGCCGTGTAGCGCGCGATCGCGTTCATCGGCTCCATCGTGGCGTGGTTCTGGTGGGGGTAGGCATACACGGCCTCGATCCGTCGCGGCGCCGATGCGAGTGCGGCACGCGCATCGCCCTTGCTGTTGCCAGCCACTGCCTGAGGCGCGTCAAGCGCCTCGCGCAGCACCTTGGCAAAGCCCTCGGACGACGCCTGGGCGTGCTCGCCGAAATCCCATTGGATCGGTAGCGCGTCGAGTGCGGTCTTGGCCTGCCACCAGGTGTCGGCAACCACCGCCACCGCGCTGTCACCGACCCGGACGATTCGGCGAACGCCCTTGCGGCTCGCGATCGCGCTTTCGTCATAGCTCACGAGTTTGCCGCCGAAGACCGGGCAGTCCCGGATCGCCGCATTGAGCATGCCTGGCAGCCTCAGGTCCGCACCATAGATCTGCTTGCCGTTGACCTTGTCGGCGGTGTCGAGACGGGCCATCCGCCGACCGATCAGATGCCAGTCCTTGGGGTCCTTGAGCTTGACCTGCTCGGGCACGGGTTGCTGGGCGGCGGCTGCTGCAACCTGGCCATAGCGAATCGATCGGCCGCTCGGCGGGTGGCTGATGACGCCCTTCGTGACCTTCAGTTCGCTCACCGAAACCTGCCAGCCCGCGGCGGCGGCCTGTAGCAGCATCAATCTCGCGGCCGCACCGCCTCGACGTACGTAGTCATGGGACTCCCTGATGCCGCGGCTGCCACCCGTGGAGAAATTGCCCCAGATTCGCTTGCGAGCGAGGTTTTGCCCGGGCGTCGGATACTCGGTCGTCACCCGCGCCCAGTCGCATTCGAGTTCCTCGGCGACCATTTGCGCGAGACCGGTCAGCGTGCCCTGTCCCATTTCCGAGCGGGCGATCCGGATCACTACGGTATCGTCGGGCTGGATGACGACCCAGGCGTTGACCTCGGGTGTCGTGCCCTGAGCGAGCGCTTGCGAGGCAAATGGCACATGGAAGGCAAGCGTGAACGCGCCCGCGCTGGAGCTGACGAGGAACCGTCGCCGCCCGGCATCAGGTAGTTGGTCGATCGTGGCACTCATGTCGAGCTCCCGTCTGCATGCTGGATCGCGAGTCCGGCGAGCTTGGCGTTGCCGCCCTGCGCCACCACCTTGATGGCCGCACGCACTCGGCCGTAGGTGCCGCATCGGCAGATGTTGGTCATGGCATCGTCAATATCGCGGTCGGTCGGCTGTGGTTTTTCTTTCAGGAGAGCTGCCGCCGCCATGATCATCCCGCTCTGACAGTAGCCGCACTGAGGCACGTCGAGCGCGACCCAGGCTTTCTGAACGGGGTGGCTCGAGTCTGCCGACAGGCCCTCGATGGTCACGATCTCCTGAGTCGCCTCGAGGGTCGAGATCGGCCGTACGCAGCTGCGCACAGGCTCACCATCGACGTGCACCGTGCAGGCGCCGCAGGCGGCGATGCCGCAACCGTACTTGGTGCCTGTGAGGCCCAGTTGCTCGCGTAGCGCCCACAGCAGGGGCGTGTCCGGGTCGGCGTCGATCTCCCGGATCTGGCCGTTGATCTTGAGTCGGGTCATGGTCATGCCTCCAGTTGGCGGATGGATCGTGCAATGTCGCGTGATCCAAACGTCGATAAACCCCCTGGAGCACGATGGAAATCCTGGGGCGATCGCGCCTGGCGGGGCCAATCGCGCAGCTTGGCGATGGATGGCGGATAATCCGCGACTTTCGACGCGGCCGGCTTGACCTGGAGCGCGAATCCTTGGTGGCCTGCCGCTTCACACGACCCAAACCGATGCGCCGACTGGTTGCTTTTCTTCTGCTGCCCGCTCTGATTGCTTCCGCCGTCTTGGGGTGGTTCGCGGTCGGGGGTGATGCCGAGGCCGAGGCCGAACTCGAGCAGCGCTATCGGCTCGCGCCGCTGACGGTTGGGCCGATCGTGCAGTCGGTCGCAGCAACCGGCACGCTCAATCCCGTTGTGCTGGTCAATGTCGGCACGCAGATCTCGGGCCGGATTCGCAACGTGTTCGTCGATTTCAACCAGACGGTGCAGGCCGGGCAACTGCTTGCCGAACTCGATCCCTCGCTGATCGAGGCGCAACTTGCGCAGCTTCAGGCCAATCTCGCTGAAGTCCGCACCCAGCATTCGATCGCCCGCCGCAACCTCGCGCGCGGCGAGGACCTTGCGGCGCGAGGCTTCATCTCGCCCGCTCAGGTCGAGGACGATCGCCATGCCGTCGAGTTGGCGCAGGCCCGCATGCGGGCCATCGAAGCGCAAATCTCTCGCGAGCAAACCAACCTCTCGCTGACGGCGATCCGTTCTCCGATCGACGGTGTGGTGATCGCTCGTAGCGTCGACATCGGCCAAACCGTGGCAGCGAGCTTTCAGACCCCGACCCTCTTCATGATCGCCCGGGATCTGCGGGACATGCAGATCGACACGAATGTTGCCGAGGCCGATGTCGCTCACCTCAAGGTTGGTATGAACGCGCGCTTCCGGGTCGATGCCCTGGGCGAACGGGAGTTCAGCGCGCGGGTGCGGCAGATTCGTCTCAACCCCAAGATCGAGCAGAACGTGGTGACCTACAACGTCGTGCTCGCGACCCGCAACGACGATGGTCGCCTCCTTCCCGGTATGACGGCTAATGTGAGCATCGAAGTGGCCCGGCGCGAGGCCGTTCTCAGGGCGCCGAATCTCGCGCTGCGGTTCCGGCCGGCCGAGGGTGCGCCCGTGGTCGATGATGTCGCCAGCGAGGCCGTGGTGAGGCTCTCCGGCCCGGACTCGCGCGACCGGACCGCCCTGATCCACCTGGAAGGCGAACGTGAGGGTCAGCCCGTGCTGGTTCGGCGTCAGGTCCGACTGGGCATTACCGATGGCAGCCTGACCGAGATCCTGTCATCGGACCGCCTGTCCGCTGACAGCCGGGTCGCGGTCGGCGAGATGGTTGGTGCGGCCAGTCAGGGGCAGGGCGGGTTCCGCCTTCGCCTGTTCTGATGGGTCGGTGGCGCGTGGGGATCCTGCTCACGCTCGTCGCTCAGGCTTTCAGGGCCCTGGCGATTCATCCGCTGCGGACCGGGCTTGCCATGCTGGGGATGATCGTGGGCGTGGCTTCGGTGGTGGTGATGCTCGCGGTCGCTCAGGGTTCACAGGAACGCGTGCGTCAGGTGATGCGCTCGATGGGGACCAATGTGCTGGTGGTGACCTCCGGTGCGCCGACCAGTGGGGGCGTGCGTCAGGCGTCCGGTGCGACGCCGACCATCTCGCTGGGTGACGTAGCCGCGATCGCCGCCCTGCCAGCCGTTCGCGCTGCCTCGCCGACCACCTGGAACTCGGTTCAGATGATTCACGAATCGCAGAACTGGCTCGGGCCGGTGCAGGGTGCCGGTCCGGACATCTTCGAAGTCCGAGACTGGCAGGTCAGCGCCGGCACCGTCTTTGATGAGCAGGATCTGCGGATCGCAGCCCGCAAGGCGGTGATCGGCGCGACCGTGGCAAATAAGCTGTTTTCGGGTAGTTCGCCCGTGGGTGCGACGATCCGAATCCGCAACGTCCCCTTTACCGTGGTCGGTGTGCTCGGCAAGAAGGGGCACTCGCTCGACGGCTGGGATTTCGACGACATCGTCTACGTCCCGCTGACCACCGTACGGCGCGACCTGTTTGGCAGCGCCTTTCCCGACCGGGTTCATCGCGTGCTGGTCGAAGCGGTGAGTCCGTCTGCCTTGGCGCAGCTCGAGGCGGATCTTCGATTGCTTTTGCGCAGCCGCCACCGCATCGGCGAGGCCCAGGAAGACGATTTCATGATCCGGCGCCAGGATTCGTTCTATGAAAGCGAGCAGAAGACTGCGGGTGCGATGCGCACGCTGCTTGCGACGATTGCCTCGGTGAGCCTGCTGGTTGGCGGCATCGGCATTATGAACATCATGCTGGTCACGGTGACCGAGCGAACGCGGGAGATCGGGCTCCGGATGGCGATTGGCGCACGCAGTCGGGATATCGCCCTGCAGTTTCTGTTCGAGGCCATCATGGTCTGCGTGGTGGGCGGGCTGGCCGGATTGGCGCTGGGTGTGGGAGTCGCCTGGGTCGCTGCAGAGCGATTCAGCGTCGATGCCATCGTCACTTTGCAGGCGGGTCTCGCAGCCCTGTCCGCGAGCGCACTCGCGGGCATCGCTTTCGGTCTTTACCCAGCCCTTCGCGCGGCGCGCCTCACGCCGGCGCAGGCCTTGCGAGCCGAATGAGAATCGATCGACGGTCACCCCGGTGCGCCGAACGTTCGAGCCTACCGTCAGGCCTTGAGTCAGAGGAATCGGTCGAGTAACTTGCGACTGGTGCGGTCCAGTCCGGCAAGATTGCGCAGCAGGTAATTGATGCCCTGGCTGTCGGCGATCAATAGCGTGTTGCCACTGAGGCGGCGGATATCCTCTTCGCCTTTGAGCACGAACCGGGTGCTGCCTCGGTCCGTTTCGACGCTCCAGGTGCAGGGAGTCACGAAGCCGGAAACCGCCGTCAGCTGGAGGATCTCGGGCATGAACTCGCGTTGTTGCAGCGCCTGCAGCAGTAATTCGCGCTCGTGGTCAGGTAGCGTCTCGACCTGGTCGATCCAGAGCAACTCGTGCCCGTCGGCGCTCATCAGCGACAGGCTGCCTTGAGGCGCGGTGATCGGAAATGCGCGCACCGGAACGACGTTGTCGAAGACATTGCCCAACTCGTCGGTGTAGCAGAGCCGCCCGTCGGGCGTGCGGATCAATCGGCCGCGCATGTCAGCCCGGATGAGCGACGCGTCCCTCCTGGGCCGTGATGGGCCAGGGGGCGGAGGGCTCGTCGGTATCGACGTTGCGCAACTGTGCGAGGTAGAGCCGGTGGTAGTGACCCTCACGGCTCATCAGGTCCTCGTGCGAGCCGACCTCGACCACCCGGCCGCGATCGAGCACGACCAGCCGATCGGCTTGCCGCAGGGTACTCAGCCGGTGGGCGATCGCAATCGTGGTCCGGCCTCGAACGAGGTTGTCGAGCGCCTTCTGGATCTCGGTCTCCGTCTGCGTATCGACCGATGAGGTGGCCTCGTCGAGGATCAGCAGCCGGGGATCGATGAGGAGCGCCCGGGCAATCGAGATCCTCTGACGCTCGCCGCCGGAGAGTGCCTGGCCCCGCTCGCCCACGAGCGAGTCGTAGCCATGGGGCAGCCTCAGGATGAAATCATGGGCGTGCGCGGCCCGCGCGGCGGCGATGATCTCCGCCTGAGTCGCCTGGGGCCGACCATAGGCGATGTTGTCGGCAATCGTGCCGAAAAAGAGGAAGGGTTCCTGCAAGACCAGACCGACATTGCGACGATAGTCGCTGAGCGACAACGAGCGGATGTCGACGCCGTCGACCAGGATGGCCCCCTCAGTGACGTCATAAAAGCGGCAGATCAGGTTCACCAGCGTGCTCTTGCCGGATCCGCTGTGGCCCACCAGCCCGATCATTTCGCCCGGTTCGATCCGCAGGCTGATCCCGCTCGCCACCGCACGGCTGCCATAGCGGAAGCCGACGTTGCGCAGTTCGATGGCACCGCTGATCGGTCCGGTACGCACCGGATTGGGCGATTCGGGCACGCTCGACACATGGTCGAGAATATCGAAGATTCGCTTGGCGCCTGCCGCCGCCTTCTGGGTGAAGGACACGATCCGGCTCATCGAGTCCAGTCGGGTGTAGAAGCGTCCGATATAGGCCAGAAAGGCCGTGAGAACGCCCACGCTCACCTGATCGCGCGAGACCAGCCAGATCCCGAACGCCCAGACGACCAGCAGGCCGATCTCGGTCATCAAGGTCACGGTCGGCGAAAACAGTGCCCAGATGCGGTTGACCCGATCGTTGACGGCGCGGTTGTGCAGGTTGGCTTCGAGGAAGCGGCCGGATTCGCGTCCTTCTTGGGCGAAGGCCTTGACCACCCGGATTCCAGGGATGGTGTCGGCCAGGACGTTGGTCACCTCACCCCAGATCCGGTCGACCTTCTCAAAGCCGTGACGAAGACGATCTCGCACCAGGTGGATCATCCAGATGATCAGCGGCAAGGGCAGCAGGGTGACCAGCGCAAGCCACGGGTCAATCGATACCAGGATCGCTGCCGTCATCGCAATCATCAGGACGTCGGTGAGAAAGTCCAGCAGGTGCACCGACAGGAACAGGCAGATGCGGTCGGTCTCGTTGCCGATCCGCGCGATCAGGTCACCGGTGCGTTTGCCGCCGAAGTACTGAAGCGAGAGCTTCATCAAATGATCGTAGGTGCTGGTGCGCAGGTCCGAGCCGATACGCTCGGATACGAGGGCAAGGATGTAGGTCCGAGCCCACCCCAGGCCCCAGGCCACCAGCGCCGCGACCAGCAGCCCCGAGAGCAGCAAGACGACCAGTGCGGTATCGATCGGCTTGCCGTTCTGGTACGGGATCAGCACCTGATCCATCAGCGGCATCGTCAGATAGGGGGGCACCAAAGTTGCGGAGGTCGATGCAATGGTCAGGAGCAACCCGATCAGCAGTTGCGTGCGGTAGGGCCGCGCAAATCGCCAGAGCCGAAACAGGGTCCAGGTCGACGGTGGGGTTGCGGTCTCGGCATCGCAGCGCGGGCATTCCTCGGCTTCTTCGGGGATCGTGGCCCCGCAACGCTCGCAGGGCACGCCACCGACACCGGAAAGACCCGGCACTAGGCCTCGCTGAAGCGCCGACAAAGCTTCGGACAGCCGATGGGCGGCTGGCAGAGCGCCGAGTGTGAAGTGCCAAGTCGCGACCAAGCGCCCGCCCACCAACAACTCGAGGTGGCCTACGCCCGAGTGATCACCGAGGATCAATGCGGTCGCCGGCGTGATGGTCCAGGCCTGCCAGGGACCATCGTCGCTGCGGGCGAGAATCCGCCGGCCTGTCAGCAATACCCGACCGGTGCCGTAGCGCAGCCGATGGTCGAGATCCGTATCGAGCGTCGCCAGAACCGTTTCGTCACGCTCGATCGGCGCGGCATCCGAAGACTGGTCCGCGATCCGGAGGGTCTCAAGGGCGACTTCGGCCTGAAAAGGCAGGTTCACAAGACGGGCGACTTTCGTTATTCAGCCGATAAGCGTACAGTATTCCGCGAAGTCTTTCTTGTGACTCTGCCAATCTTCCTCTCTGTGCATTGCGCTCGGTCCCGCCCTACGGCAGTCTCCCCCCCACCTCTCGCCAACCTATCCCAGCTGTGAAACGCAACATCGAGATCGTCTCGGTCGAGTATCTGCGTGGCCCCAACATGTGGACCTACGACTGCGCGCTCGAGGCGCTGATCGATATCGGCGACCTCGAGGACTTCCCGTCCAATCGCATCCCAGGGATGCCCGAGCGGATTGCGTCATGGCTACCGACGCTTGAGACCCATCGCTGCAGCTACGATGCGCCGGGGGGCTTTTTGCGCCGGTTGCGCGAGGGGACCTGGCCCGCGCACATCATCGAGCATGTCTCGCTCGAGTTGCAGGCGCTCGCCGGGATGGTCACGGGGGGCTTCGGACGCGCCCGTGAGGTCTCGGCCCGCGGGCTCTACAAGGTGTCCGTCAGCCTGTGGCACGAGCGGGTGACCCTGCGCGCGCTCGAGGGAGCGCGAGATCTGGTCATGGCGGCGATCGAGGATCGCCCGTTCGATGTCAAGGCGTTGACTGACGAGCTCGTCGACCTGGCCGACCGGCATTGCCTCGGGCCCAGCACGGCCGCCATCGTTCAAGCGGCCGATGATCGGCGCATCCCGATGATCCGGCTCAATGACGGTAACCTGGTCCAGCTGGGCCATGGCAGCCGCCAACGCAGGATCTGGACCGCGGAGACCGATCGAACCAGTGCGATTGCTGAGGGTATCTCGACCGACAAGGACCTGACCAAGCAACTCCTCGCCAATTGCGGGGTGCCAGTGCCCGAGGGTCGGTTGGTGAGCGATGCGGCCGACGCCTGGGCGGCGGCGCGGGAAGTGGGTGTGCCGGTGGTCGTCAAGCCCATCGACGGCAACCACGGCCGCGGCGTGTGTCTCGACCTGAGCACTCGCGAGCAGATCGAGGCGGCCTTTGCGATCGCCGCGCGCGAGGGCTCGGCCGTCTTGGTCGAGCGCTATGTGCG
>CAZAVT010000151.1:0-2556 GCA_964488395.1 uncultured Burkholderiaceae bacterium
GCATCGAATGGTAGAGGGTCAGGGGTTTGAGAGCGGGCGGACGTCTCGGCGCGGAACATGGACGCGCGCGCCGATGAATTCACGGTGGTCGCGCCGGATTTGCCGGGGCAGGGCTTTAGCGAATACCCCTCCTCGTGGGAACCGTCCCCGCAGCGGCACATGATGCGTGCGGTGCTCGGGCTCGCTGACCAGATCGGGATCGATCGATTTCATCTGGCTGGCAGTTCGCTGGGCGGGCTGATCGCGGCGATGATCGCGCTCCATCATGCCGATCGCGTGCAAAGTCTCACCATCACTGGGTCGGGCAGCGTCTTCAATGAGCCGTCGGGTCAGCCGGCAGTGCTCGAGCAGGTCTTTCGCAATGGATCTACAGCCTATCGGGACCCGTCGCTCGAGGTTTGTCGAATCCGCCTTGCCAATACCTGCCACGTCGCGCCCCCCGCGGACGATATTCTGCTCGCCCACCTGACCGCCTACGCCATGCCTGGTGCGATCGAGGCCTATCGGGCGATCATCGACGGACTTTCCGCCAGCATTGCAGATCCGCGCGAGAGCGTGTTTCCCCATCTCGACCGCATTCGGGCGCCATCGCTCGTGATTGTGGGGGCCGAGGACAAGCGCACCTCAGCGCAGTCGCACGCGGCGGGGGTGCGGCGAATGGTCGATGCGCGGATGGTTCTGTATTCTGGCTGCGGCCACCTCCCGTTTCTCGAACAGTCGGAGCGATTCAACCGCGACCTGCGCGACTTTGCCCGCGAGGTCATGAGCTCGGTGCGGTCTTGACGCGCCCGCGCCCCGTCGCTAGTCACCCCTTCGCTTAGGAGAACAGTTGCCCATGGAGCGTTCGATGGATCCCTGTTTGTCCCAGAGTCCCTTGGGTCGCGACGATCCAGACCCAGGCCGTATCGCTGCCCTGGTGCGCGACGATCGCGTTCATGGTTCGGTTTACACCAGTCCCGTCCTGTTCGACCTCGAGATGCGCCGCATCTTCGAGAGGGCCTGGATTTTCATGGCTCACGAGAGCCAGTTACGCCAGGTCGGGGATTTTGTGACCTCTCGTATCGGGCGCTTTCCGGTGATTGTGTCGCGTGGCGCTGATGGCCATGTCCACGTGCTCTATAACCGCTGCCCCCATCGTGGAGCCATCGTCTGCCGAGAGTCCGAGGGCAATACCAATCGATTCGCCTGCCCCTACCATGGCTGGGTCTTCCGACCCGATGGCGAGCTTGCGGGCATTCCCTTTCGCTCCGCCTACAGTCCCCAGTTCCTGGCCGAAGAGAATCTCTCCCTGGCCCGCGTGGCCCGCGTCGACAGCTACCGCGGGTTCATATTCGCCAGTGCGGCTGCCGACGGGCCGGGGCTCATCGAGACCATCGGTCCCCTCAAGGACGGGCTGGACAACCTTCTTGATCGTTCGCCGACTGGCGAGGTGGAGGTTGTTTCGGGGGTGCACCAGTACGCCTTCAAGGGCAACTGGAAAATGCAAATGGAAAATGGCCTGGATGAGTACCACCCGCCGTTTTCGCATGCATCGACGGTGCGCCCGGGCGGGCAGCAACTGCAGCGTGCCTATGCGGCCAAGGGCGGCTATCGGGTGTTCGGCGAGCTCGATCCGCAGCATCCCGAGGCGCGCTCGCATTACGACCATGGCGAGGTGCATGGGGCACGCTACGGACAGGCCTACCTGACCATACCTGATGCGACGCGTCGGGCTGAACTCGAGGTGCCCGAGTACCGGCGCCTGCTGGTCGAACGCCACGGCGAAGCGCGCGCGCTCGAGATCATTGCCGCTAGCAACATGAGTAATGCCGTCTTCTATCCGAGCGTGATCATGCGGGTCACCGGCAACATGCACATCCGGGTGGTCCGGCCGATCGAGGCTGGCCTCACCGAGGTGCTGGTCTGGCCGCTTCAGGTCAAGGGCGTGCCCGAATCGGTCAACCGCGGCATCATCCGCTACGCCAATGTCCACGTGTCGGTGAGCTCGTTTGTGCAGACCGACGACCTGGAAATCTTCGAGCGCGTCTTCGAGGGGCTGCAGGCCGCGCAACCTGAGTGGGTCATGCTCGCCCGCGGGCTGGGCCAGGAAAAGGACGGACCCTATCCGGGCGAGAAGGTGGGACTCGCGACCTGGGAGACGGGCATGAGGGCCCAGTTCGCCTACTGGAAGGCGATGATGACAGGGGCTCAGCCATGATGCCGCTGGCTTCGACCGGCGTGCGCTCGAGGATTGGCTCGCGCTCTACACGCCGGATTGCGTCTATTGGATGCCCGCCGAATCGCCCGAGGGCGATCCCGAGAAACGCGTTTCGTTGTTTTTCGACGATCGTTCGATTCTCGAGGACCGAGTCTGGCGCCTGGGTCATCCGAAGATGTTTTCCCAGAATCCACCGGTTCGTCAGGTGCGGGTGCTCTCGCCGCCGCGCCTTGACACGAGTGCCAGTTCGGACGGTCGGTTGGTTACCCGGACCAAGTTCATGCTCTTCGAACATCGGCTGCGTGAGCAGCGGACCTTCGGGGGGGAGTATGAGCACACGCTGGTGCCGGGCGAGGCGG
>CAZAVT010000151.1:2591-3124 GCA_964488395.1 uncultured Burkholderiaceae bacterium
CTATCTCATCGCCCGCAAGGTGGTAAGGCTCGTGAATTGCGATACGGTGCTTTGGAATATCGGCGTTCCCATTTAAACGAGGAGTGACTTCATGCTCAAGGCCAAGTATGTCAACCCGGCCGGCGCCGCTCCGGCGCAGGGGCTTTATTCCCATGCCGGTCTTGCCCCTGCCGGTGCGTCGGTTGCCTACATTGCCGGCCAGCTCTCGGTGGGCCTCGATGGCAGTGTGGTCGGGCGGCTGGATTTCGAACGCCAATTCGCTCAGGTGTTCAGCAATCTCGGTGACGTCTTGAAGGGCTTGGGCGCCGATTACAACAGCGTCCTCAAATTCACCACCTATCTGGTCCACAGCCAGGACATCGAGCGGTTCATGGCTTGCCGCAAGGCGCTGTTTCCGAAGCTCTTCGGCTCGGAGATCTATCCGCCGAACACGCTGCTGATCGTCGATCGGCTGGTCAAGGAAGACTTCCTGATCGAAGTCGAGGCTACCGCATTGGTTCGTGGTTGACCAGACTCACGGGGGCACAAATGCG
>CAZAVT010000151.1:3134-7158 GCA_964488395.1 uncultured Burkholderiaceae bacterium
CAAAGGGATTCTTGGCGCCCTTGCCTTGTCGGCGGGCTGTCTGGCTCAGGCGCAAGTCGCTCCGGGCAAGACCTCGATCATCGTCGTTCCGTACGCAGCAGGGGGCGGGTACGACCGAATCGCCCGGCTGGTGGCGCCGCGGCTCGCGGAAATGATGAATCAAAGCTATGTCGTCGAAAACCGTGGCGGCGCGGGCGGGACGCTGGCGATGGCCCAGGTTGCCAAGTCGCCTACCGACGGCAGCGTCCTCGTGATGGCGGGGCCTGGTGACATCGCGATTGCCCCCGCACTCTACGGCAAGCGCATTCGCTATAACACCGCGACCGACTTCGAGCCCATCATCGTGATCGCGCGATTTGCGCTCGCGCTCTCCGTCAACCCAGCGCTCGGCGTGAATGATGTCGGGCAGCTGCTGCAGCTCGCAAAAACCCGCAGTACACCGCTTAGCGCCGCGATTTCGAGCGTCGGCTCAACGGGTCACCTGGCGGCGGAGATGTTTCGCTCGATGACCGGCATCACGATCACGAATGTACCCTACAAGGGCACTGGCCCGGCGCTGACCGACCTCTCGGGCGGACATGTGGACATGATGTTCACCGAGCCAGGTAGCGTGATGCCGTTCTACCAGGCGGGACGGGTCAAGATACTGGCCGTCACGACCGCGCAACGGGCTCAGCTGCTGCCTGGCGTGCCGACGCTTGCTGAGTCCGGCTTCCCGGGCTATCAGGCAGGCGGTTGGTGGGGGCTGTTTGCGCCTGCCGGGACCGCAGCGGCAATGACTGATCCCATCCGCAATCACGTTGCCGAGATTATCAAGGAGGCGCCCTTCGTCGCCGCCGTCGAGAAGCTGAGCGCCGAGACCAGTGGGTTGACGGGTGAGGCGATGCGCCGGCAGATCGCCGAGGATATCGAGCGCTTTGGGCGTGCCGTGCAGGACTCCGGCATCAAGCTCGAGTAGAAGGGCATCGCCATGAAAAATCTCAAGCGCGAGCATTGCTGGGAAGACCTGATCGATGACGAGATCCGGGCCATTCATGCTGGCCTCGACGTTCGGCGCGGGCTCGGGACTAAGCCCGCGGTGATCTGCGTTGACAATCTAAAAGGGGTCTTCGGCGATCGTCGCGAGCCCGTTCTGGACATGATCCGGCGTTTCCCGAATGGCTGCGGCCATGCGGCCTGGGATGCGATCGAGCCGACTCAGCGGCTGATGCAAGCCGCCCGCGATGCGGGGGTGCTTCTGGTTCACACCACCCGGGATCCGACCCCGCAGCCCCTGCGCCATCGCATCGCAGCGGTCAAGTGGACATCCAATTTCGTCAACGGCTTTGCCGACGGTTCGGACCGACACTGGTTTGAGCCCCTTGCGCCTGCTGAGGGCGACCTATTGATTCACAAGCGACGGGCAAGCGCGTTCTACGGAACTCACATCGCTGCCTACCTGACCGAGGCCGGCATTGATAGCGTCATTCTCTGCGGCAATTCGACGAGCGGCTGTGTGCGTGCCTCCGCAGTCGATGCTTTCAACGGTGGTTTTCGAGTAGCCGTCGTTGAGGAGTGCACCTTCGACCGCAATTGGCTCTCGCACAAGGTCAATCTTTTCGACCTTGATACCAAGTACGCCGATGTGATGTTTCTGGACGAGGTGCTCGATTACCTCGCCGGGGTCGGCCGTGCCAATGCTTCCCGTGCAAACTGAGCCTGAACCCTTGCGCAGTTTCGCCATTAGAGATCTCGATCGCGACCAGATCTACCGGCTCTTGTCGGGGCTGGTCGTGCCTCGACCGATCGCGTGGATCTCCACGCTCAGTCCGACCGGCATTCCCAATCTGGCGCCCTTCAGCTTTTTCACCGTCGTCGGCTCGGAGCCCCCGCTGCTTGGCGTCTCCATCAACAACCGTAAGGCGCGTGGGCCCAAGGACACCTTGGTCAATATCGAGGCGACGGGTGACTTCGTGATCAACATTGCTTCGGCGGCGATGGTCGACGAGGTCGAGTGCTCCGGTACCGATGTCGCGCCCGAGATCGACGAATTTCAGCTGGCCGGCCTGCAGGCGCTCCATGACACTCGCCTTGCCAAGGCGCCTCGGGTGGCCGGTGCGCCGGCCTGGTTCGAATGTGTGCATCACCGGACCGTCGATTTCGGCGAATACGCCTTTGTGGTCGGTGAGGTCCTCGCGGTGTCGATCGACAGCGGCCTTTGTACCGAGACCCTGAGGGTTGACTACCAGGCCTTTGATTGGTTGGGGCGGCTTGCGGGCGGTTTGTATTGCGCCGACGCGCGCTTGTTCAGACCGGGACGGTCGGGGCCGGTCGAGTCCTGATCTCGGGAACCCTGCAGGGGCGTCTGCGCTTGACCGACGGATCCTGCAGGCCTGGGTAGAATCGCGCCTTCTCGTTACGCTGAGCGCTAGCTATGCACGCCATTCTTCCGGTCATCCTTTGCGGCGGCTCAGGGACCCGTCTGTGGCCCCTGTCTCGTGCCGGATTTCCCAAACAGTTCCTTTGCCTGGCGGGCGACGAGAGCCTTTTTCAGCAAGCGGCGAGACGTCTCGGAGGCCTCGCGGCCGATGACATTCAGGTCGGTTCGCCGCTCATCATCACCGGAGAAGAGCATCGGTTTCTGGCTGCCGAGCAGTTGCGCGAGGCCCGTATCACGCTCGGCGCTGCGCTGCTCGAGCCCTGTGGCCGCAATACCGCCCCCGCGCTCACGCTCGCTGCGCTCGCGGCCTGCGAGTCGGGTGAGGACCCGGTCCTCGTGGTGACTCCTGCGGACCAGACCGTTGCCGACACGGCCGCCTTCACGACGGGCATGCAGCAAGCGATCCGTGTGGCCGGCGTAGGTGGGGTGGTGATCCTCGGAATCGCGCCGGATCGTCCCGAGACCGGTTATGGCTACATCCAGGCTCAAGGGACTGGACCGGCCGGTGGCGCGCTTGCGGTCAGGCGTTTCGTCGAAAAACCCGATGCCGCGACCGCCCAGGGCTATCTCGACGAGGGGGGATACTTCTGGAACGCGGGCATGTTTGTGCTTCGGGCCTCGGTCTGGCTCGAGGCGATCCGCCATTGCCGCCCCGATATCGCCCATGCCACCGAGCGCGCCTGGGCGGGCCGGCAGGTCGATGCCCAAGTCGCGGGCGTCTTCATCCGTCCGGAGCGCGCGGCGTTCTCGGCCATCCCCTCAGAGTCGATCGACTACGCGGTCATGGAGAAGCTGGCAGCAGCTGACCGCCCGCGCCCGCCTGGCCTTCCTGCGATTCCCGTATCGATGGTGCCGCTCGTGGCCGGGTGGAGTGACCTTGGTGCCTGGGATGCGGTCTGGCAGGTGCTGCCCAAGGACGAACACGGCAATGCCCACGTGGGTGATGTGATCACGACCGGTAGTCGCAACACCCTGGTCCATGCCAGCAGCCGGCTGGTGAGCCTCGTGGGCGTCGAGGATCTCGTCGTGGTCGAGACGCCCGATGCCGTCCTGGTCGCGGATCGGGCTCGCAGCCAAGAGGTCAAGGCCATCGTTGGTCGACTGCTTGAGCAAGAGCGCGAGGAGCACAACCTGCACCGCAAGGTGCATCGTCCCTGGGGTTGGTATGACAGCATCGACGAGGGCGGACGCTTCAAGGTCAAGCGCATCCAGGTCAAGCCCAAGGCCAGCCTCAGCCTGCAGAAACACCACCATCGCGCTGAACATTGGATTGTGGTGAGCGGTACGGCTGAGATCACCAACGGCGATCAGACCATCCTCCTGACCGAGAACCAATCCACTTACATTCCGCTGGGCCAGACCCATCGACTGGCCAATCCTGGCACGATCCCGCTCGAGATCATCGAGGTCCAATCGGGCAGTTACCTCGGTGAGGACGACATTGTCCGTTTCGAGGACCACTACGGACGGACTCGCACCTGAGTCATTGGATGAGCGCTGCTATTGCCGAGGCAATAGCCCTCCGTTATATTGGGATGAACCGATAACCGTGAGGGAGTTCGCATGTCCGGCTTCTCGTTCTGGCTTCGTCAACGTGCTGTGGCA
>CAZAVT010000151.1:7168-8566 GCA_964488395.1 uncultured Burkholderiaceae bacterium
GTGTTGCTCGCCATCGGTTCGGCCGGGGCGGGCCTGATCGCAGCGCCTCCGGCCCTTGCCCAGCAGACCCTGGTGGTTGCCGCCCCGCAGGCTCCCACCGGTTTCGACGGCGACATCCCCAAGGTCGCGACCCGCCAGATGATTGTCCAGACCAACGAGAGCCTGGTCCGATTCAAGCGGATCGAGGGCGCGGATGGCCGGCCCGAGCTTGACCCCAACCAGATCGAGGGCAATCTTGCGGAGAGCTGGACGGTCTCGCCCGACGGCAAGACCTACGTGTTCTCGCTGCGTAAGGGCGTGAAGAGTCCTTGGGGCAACGAGATGAAGGCCGACGACATCGTCTGGAGTCTCGAGCGGGCCTGGGCCAACAAGCGCACCAGCTTCTTCCTCTACAACCTGATAGGTGTGGATAGCTTCCAGAAGTCGGGTGAGTACGAGGTGACGATCCAGTTGAAGAACCCGTCGCGTCTGCTGCTGCCGATGCTGACGATGTATTTCCCGACCCTGCATGACAAGACACAGGTCCTGAAGCACGCGACGCCCGACGATCCGTTTGGCAATCGGTACATCGATCAGAACCTGGTCGGTTTCGGTGCCTACTCGATCGAGTCCTTCAAGCCCGGCGAGCAGGTGGTCTTGCGAGCCAACCCGAACTACTTTCGCGGCAAGCCCCACTACGATCGCGTGATCTACCGCGAGGTGCCGTCGCTGTCCAATCGCGTGGCACTGCTCAAGACCGGGCAGGTCCAGTGGCTCGAGGACACGCCGCTCAAGCAGGTTGCCGATCTCAAGCGTGACCGGAGTGTGAAGGTCGAGTCGGTGGTGGGAACCCAGCCCGCCGCCGTCAAGTTCAATATGGGCATCAAGCCGTTTGACGACAAGCGCATTCGGGAGGCGGTCGTGCTCGCGACTGACTTCGACGCCTTCAACAAGTCGGTCTTCGAGGGACTCGGTGTGCCGGTCACCTCGATCGTCCCGCCGACCGTTCCAGGGCACGTCGCTGCGTTCACCCGTCCGAAGCGAGATATCGCCCGGGCGCGGCAGCTGCTCGCCGAGGCTGGGTACCCCAACGGGATCGATTTGCCCTATCTCTACGCCGGCACCTACTGGTGGATGGAGCCGGTGAGCATCCAGCTGCAGAGTCAGCTGGCCGAGGCCGGCATCCGCCTCAAGATCCAGCGCATCCCTGATCCCGAGTTCGTCAATCGGGGCCTCATCAAGACCCGCGACATGCCCATGTTTCCGGGCGGCGATGCGACATTTGTGCTGGACCCGGTTTTCACCGCCTGGATTTTTGCGTTTCATCAGGGGGTGGCCAACCGCAACGCCTACAAGAATGATGAGATCGAATCGCTGATCCGTGCATCACTGGTCGAGCTCGACGATGCCCGGCGCAAG
>CAZAVT010000152.1:0-8519 GCA_964488395.1 uncultured Burkholderiaceae bacterium
GGGCCAGACCAAAGCGCTCGGTTGGGCGTCCGATCCGTACGAGCACTGTCTTGCGGGGGGTGAGGGAGGAATCAGGATTCTGAAAAACGATCTGCGCCTTGCGACGCATCGCCTCGAGTGCGCTCTGGGGCAGGCCGATGATCGATTCGCCGTCCACGCGGATGTTGCCGCTGTCGGGTTCGATCAAGCGCAACGCGATACGGCCGAGCGTGGTTTTGCCTGATCCTGATTCGCCGACCAGACCCAGCACCTCGCCCGGCCTCACGGCGAGCGTAACCGAGTCAACCGCCGTGATGTTCGAGCGCTCAACGCGCGGCCAGCCGCGATCGAAGCGCAGGCGCCCTCGGCCGATGGCAAATCGTCGAACGAGCGAATCGAGCTCCAGAACGGGGGCGTGGCTGTTTTGCGGGCGGGCGGGCGCGCTCGCCGCTGTCTCGATCGGCCAGGCAACGGCAGCGCTGGCCGCTGCGAATTGGCAGCGGGCTGTGCGATCGGGATGGCCGTCAACCCTCACCAGGGCTTGCGCGGCGCTGCAGGCGTTTTGCGCAAAGGGGCAGCGCGCCTCGAAGCGGCACCCTTCTGGCAAGCGACGCAGGTCCGGCAGACGCCCAGGGATCGAGGCGAGACGCTCCTGGCGGGTGCCAAGCCTGGGGATCGCGGCGATCAATCCTTTGGCATAGGGGTGCAAGGGGGAGCGCAGCACCTGCGCGGTCGGGCCGGTCTCGACCACCTGTCCCGCATACATCACCGCGACCTGATCGGCAATGCGACGTACGACGCCAAGATTGTGGCTGATGAAGAGCATCGTTAGCCCGCGGCGGGCGCGAAGGGCTTCGAGCAACTCAAGAATCTGAGCTTCGATGGTGACATCGAGCGCGGTGGTCGGTTCGTCCAGGATCAATAAGTCGGGCTCGGGCGCCAGAGCGCCTGCAATCAGTGCTCTTTGGCGCATGCCGCCCGACAATTCGTGGGGATAGGCCTGCGCAACCGCACGGGGGTTGCGAATCCCGACTTCATCGAGCAATTCGATCGACCGTTCAATGGCCGCCGGGCGGGCCATGCCGCGATGCTGGATAAGGCCTTCAGCAACCTGTTCGCCAATCCGCAACGACGGATTGAGCACCGAGAACGGATCCTGGAAGACAAGCCCCAGACGGCGGCCACGCAGTAAACGGCGTTCGGCCGAGGCCATCTGCATCAAGTCGCGGCCGTCAAAGACGATTTGCCCGGATGGGCAGAAAGCTTCCTGGGGCAAAAGGCCCATCGCGGCGAGCGCGACTGTGCTCTTGCCCGATCCCGACTCACCGACCAGGGCGAGGGTGCTGCCGCGCGCGGCTGAAAGCGAGACCCGCGTGAGCGCCTCGACCTCGCCCTCAGCGGTCCGATAACGCACGCTCAGCTCATCAATGCTCAGCATGCTCAGTGCTTTCCGGCGCGAGTCTTGAGGCGCGGGTCGAGTCGCTCGCGAGCGCCGTCACCGATCAGGTTGATTCCCACGACCAGCAGGCACATGGCGATACCTGGTGACAGGGCGATCCATGGTGCAGTGTCGATGAACGCGCGTGCTTCCGCGATCATCAGCCCCCAGTCCGAGCTCGGGGGCTGCGCACCCAACCCAAGAAAACTGAGCGCGGAGCCGAGCAGGATCGCATAGGTGACCCGCAGGCTCGCTTCGACGATAAGGGCCGGCCAGGCGTTGGGCAGGATTTCCCTGAAAAGAATCCATCCGGGGCCCTCGGCGCGGGCGCGCGCGGCCTGAATAAAGTCCTCGGTCGCAAGCGACAGGGTGACACTACGAGTCACACGCGCGATCGGCGGGACATAAACCAGGCCTACGGCAACGGCCGTCTTCCAGATCGCCGGTGGAGTGACTGCAAGGACCAGCAGACCCAGCATGATCGGCGGCACAGCCATCAGCACGTCGGCGCCGCGCATCAGAAACTCGTCGGTCCGTCCGCGGAAATAGCCCGCCGCCAGTCCGATCGGCACCCCGATCGCGAGGCTGATGAGGGTCGCGCTCAGACCCATTGCAAGTGACAGTCGCGTCCCCATCAACAAGCGGCTGAAAACGTCCCGACCGTAGTCGTCGGTACCCAACCAGTAGGTCGTGCTCGGTGGCAGGAAGCGGGTCTTGATCGAAATCGTATCCCAGGGGTGGGGGCTGATCCAGGGTGCGAGCAGCCCCAGCAGGACGATGACACCGGTGATCAGGAGCCCCGCTTTGAGCTGCGCCGACATCGGTTTGCGGCGTGGTCGCTCAAGCTTCTCGGTGGCGGCGAAGCTCTGGCTCGCGCGACCTGCTGGCGCCTCAGGCTCAGGCGATCGAGCGGTCATAGCGGATTCTCGGATTGAGCCAGGCGTAGGCGAGATCGGCCAGCAAATTGGCGATCGCGTAGATTGCCGCCACCACCAAGATACTCGCCTGCAGGGTGGGCAGGTCTCGGTTCTGGATCGAGAAGACGATCAGCCGGCCGAGTCCCGGATAGGCAAAAACCGTCTCAATGACGACGATGCCGCCCATCAGCCGACCGAAGTCGAGTGCCAGCACCGTGATCGTCGGAAGTAGCGCATTGCGAAGCGCGTGCCGCAGCACCACGATGCGCTCAGGTAACCCCTTGGCACGAGCCGCCGTCACATAGGGGCTTTGCAGGACTTCGATCATGCTCGAACGGGTCAGTCGGGAGACGTGAGCGAGGTGCGCGAACACCAAGGTGATGGTGGGTGCGATGAGATGCTGCAGCCAGATCCAGAAGCCGGTCGCGAGCGTCTCATAGCCCGAGGATGGCAACCAGCCCAGCCACGACGAAAAGAGCAGGATCACGACGATGGCCCAGAAAAACTCGGGCACAGCAATCCCGAGATAGGTACCGACCGACACACCATGGTCGAGCGCTCGGCCGTGGCGCAGGGCGGCCATGACCCCGAGGCCGATCCCAATCAGCGCAATCAGCACGAACGAAACGCTCGCCAATACGAGCGAACGGCTGATCGCCTCGGCAAGCAGTGGCGCGATCGGCCGGTTCATCAACATCGATTCACCGAGATTGCCCTGCAGCATCGCCGATGCCCAGCGCAGGTATTGCTGCCAGATTGGGTCGGTGAGGCCGAGCTTGGCCTCGAGAATCTTGACCTGCGCCGGATCGGCGAATTGCCCGAGGATCAGGTAGGCCACATTGGCCGGCAGGATCGAGGTAACGCCAAAAACAAGGATCGAGACTGCGATCAGGACTAAGGCGACCGACAGCAGACGACGCAGGATGTAGGCAGTCATCAGCTGTCGGCCCGGGGGATGCTGGCGCTCAGCGCGCGAGGCTAACGTTGCTGAGTTCGAGCCACTGCATCGGCGTCGACTTAAAGTCGCGCACTTCGTTTCGGACGCCATTCACATGCGCGGCGTTGTAGGCGATCACGCCGGGCACGGTCTCGGCCAGCACCGCCTGCAATTCCATGAAGAGGGCCTTGCGTTCGCCATCGTCATTGGTCTTGCGGGCCCGTTCGAGCAGGTCGTCAGCCCGTTTGTCACTGTAAAGCCAGAGCTGCTGATTCCAGCTGCCCTGCGAATGAAAGAAGGGATAAAGTGCCGTGTCGAGCGTGGGTCGCGCGAAGTAGCCATCGATATAGATCTGCGCTTTTCCGGCGACGTTGGCCGCATAAGACGCAAAGGGCACCCGTTCGACATTGATTCGGATGCCAGCCGCGCGCGCCATGTCGCGAATCGCCACGCCCAGCCGGACTCTCTGCTCACGCTCCTGTGGCACCTGCATCGTGATGTCAAAACCGTTCGGGAATCCGGCTTCGGCCAATAGTTTCTTGGCGCCTGCGATGTCGGGGGCCTTGATCGGCACCGATTTATTGAAGAAGGGATGACTCGGCGGAATCGGGCTCAGCGTGGGCGAACCTTGGCCAAAGATGGCGAGCTCGACCAGTGCCGCCTTGTCGATCGTCATCGCGAGGGCCTGTCGCACACGGACGTCGTTAAAGGGCGGCCTGCCGTTATGCAGGATCAGGCCATCCCAGGTCGCGGTGGGCACACTGTCGACGCGAACGGTCTTGCTGGCTTTCAGCTTCTCGACCGCCTCGTAGGCGAGGTTCCAGACGATGTGGATCGCCCCGGAATCAAGCGCGGCCAGGCGAGCGGCCGATTCAGGGATGATCCGGATCGTGACAGCATCGAGCTTGGGCTGGCCCTTCTCAAAATAATCAGGGTT
The DNA here is from genome assembly GCA_964488395.1 of uncultured Burkholderiaceae bacterium. Lineage (GTDB taxonomy): Bacteria > Pseudomonadota > Gammaproteobacteria > Burkholderiales > Burkholderiaceae_E > SYIM01. The sequence continues at coordinate 4,209 of CAZAVT010000152.1, forward strand.
CTTCACCAATTCCATCCGGTCGCCAGGCGCCCAGGACTTGAACATGAAGGGCCCGGTGCCGATCGGCTGTCGGGAAATGGCGTCGAGTCGGTCACGCGCGAGAATGCGCATCTGCCGGTCCGCAAAAATGTCGGCGAATCCCGCGTAGGGCAGGTTCAGGGTGAAGCGCACGGTCAGCGGATCGACCGCCTCCACGTCTTTGATCATGCTCAGGTTGGACCGGGCCCGAGAGCCCGTTGCCGGGTCGAGGATCCGCTTGACGGTGGCCACCACGTCGCCCGAGTCCAGCTCTCGACCGTGATGAAACTTGACGCCTTTGCGCAGCTTGAACGTCCAGGTCATGAGATCGGCCGACGCGGTCCAGCTCTCGGCCAGATCGGGATGCACATTCAGGTCATGATCGATACGTGAGAGCCCGTTGAACACTAGATGGACATAAACATACTCGTCGCCGATCGTCGTGAGTGCGGGATCGAGTTGATTGAGCGTGGTGCCGACCGCAACTCGCAAGGTGCCTTGCGCGCTCGCGCTTTGCGGGGTGGTGGTGAGGCCCAGGCCGAGCGTGACGCTCAGTCCGATGGTTGCGATGAGTCGCTTCATTGCTTACTCCCATGCATGGATGTGGAACGAGTGGCGCCTGCAGTCGGCGGATCGGGCGGTGTCGAGATGGCGTCAGGGTCGATGACCCGGGACACATAGAGCTCGGTCATGGGTTCGTATTCGGCCCACAGCCGAAACAGCGCGCCGATCGGGTCGGGGTCGCTGTCGACGCGCAAGTCGATGTAGGCAAATGCCTCCCGCCAGGCAACGAGCAGTGCCGCTGACACCAGTGGTTTGAATTCGCCGCCGCCGAGTTCGCCAGCCTTGAGGGCCGAAAGCAGCCGATCGGCGAGATGGGCGGAAGGATCCTTTTCGAACGCCTGAACCATCAGTGCAGGGATCTCGGCCGAGCGGACGATATTGGCGATCGCGACGCAGTCGCGCCCGTGAGCCTCGTTGCGTGCAGGCTTGACATTGCGCCCGGAAAAGGCCGCGGTGTTGCCGTACCGGTCGATGACCGCGAGCTGTCGCCACACGTGATGCGGGCTCGAGGCGACCAGTGCGTCGAGCGTGTGTTCGGCGTCGGCGCCCCCGCGCATCAGCGCGAGACCCAGAGGGCCGAGTCGAGGGTCAGTGACATTCTGGGTGAGCACGGCGCCAACCCCGGCGGCGGCGTGTGCGCAACGAGCCCCCACGGCTGGTGCCGAGGTGGTCACGACGACTCCGGTCATCCCGGTGCGGGCACATCGCCCTGCGAGCGAGAAAGTCATCGCGCACCTCCACCGCGAACGGCCTGAATGTCGACCTCCATCAGCAACTCAGGACTGGCGAGGCCACGCACGATCACCGCGGTGAACGCAGGACTGTTTCCGTTGAGCCGCTCGAGTACCCGACGGCTGACCTCCGGTAGGTAATCGCGATCGGTCACATAGACGGTCGCTTTGGTCACATCGTTCATCGTGCATCCTGCCGCAGCCAGCAGCTCCTCGACGTTGACCATGGCCTGGACCGCCTGGGCTCCGGCATCCCCGGCGCCGTGCATGCGGTGCTGCAGGTCGATGCCGGTCTGACCGCGCAGAATCACGCGATCACCGGCGACTGCGGCCATGCAGAATTCGCAATCGAGGGACTGTGCCTGTGTGCCATAGCGTGCGACGTTCGAACTGTAGGGGAGCAATCGCTGGTGGGGCTTGCCGCCTACCTTGCGCAGTGCGACCACATCAATCTCGAACAGGATCTCAGGCCGGGCAAAGGCCTGAGTGATGATGCCCGTCGAGACGGGGCGAACGCCGGCGAGGTGCCGGCCGATGACCGGGTAGGCAGCAGTGCGGTAGGCCCGGTCACCGATGTAGACCGTGATCTTGCAGATGTCCTCGACGCCCGAGCCTGCCTCCCGCAGTAGGCCCGCGAGGTTGGTCATGGCCAGGTCGACTTGCGCCGCCGCGTCAGCAGGACTCCGTCCGGTCGCGATGGTGCCGCTATGGTCCAGGGGACTGCCGGTCTGACCTCGGACAAACAGCTCATCGTCGGTGCCAATGACCATCGATCCGCGCCACGGGAAGCCCTGCCCGTGCCAGCTGTCGAAGCGATAGGGGCGGACGATCTGGCTGGGGCGGCTCGGGATGGCTGCTTCGGCGTCGATCTGAACGATCATCTCGGGTCGAGGCAGGCCGGCGACGACCAGACCGGTGCTTACAGGATGAAGGTTGCCGAGCCGCTCCTGAATCACGCGATAACACGCTGACCGGTAGTCCCTGTCGACGATGCAGGTCGTGAGCTTGGTGAGGTGTTGAAGACTGCCCCCCACCTCAGCGAGTGCAGCCTCGAGGCGATCGATTGCCGCGTGGGTCTGGCGGGCTGGATCGCCAGGTCCGATGACCGATCCGTCATCGGCGATCGGGTGGCCGGCGCTCAAAAAGACGCGCTCGCCATGGCGGATGGCGCCCGCAGCCTGTAGGCCGGGGCGCGCGCTCGCGGGTAGCGGGGTGGCGAGGGCGGTGTGGGAAGCTCGGATGATCATGGTTGCGCGATGATACGGGTCAGTGACGCGATTGGGGGTCGGCGTCGGCGGGGAAGCACCCGGCCTCCCGGGCCAGTTGCCACACTCGGGCCGTCGCGGCAGCGCCACGACGGATGACGGAATGACGGTCGATGGAGGGCTTAATGACGCCGCCCTCGATCAGGGGCTGGCCCTCGATCATGACGGTGTGGATGTCGGAAGCGCTGGCATACCAGACCAGCGTGCGTAGTGGATCGTTGATTGGCTGCAGGTGGGGTTTGAACGCATCGAGGATGACGATGTCGGCGCGTGCTCCGACGCAAATCCGGCCGAGGTCGGGCCGTCGCAACGCATCGGCCCCGCCCGTTGTTGCCGCTGCGAAAAGATCAGCCGCTGTTGCAGCCCGGCTTTCGCCGGTCGCCTGCTTGGAGGCAAAGCCACTCGCCCGCATCTGGGCGTAGAAATCCATGCGTTCGGCATCGGTGCCGATGCCCAGGCGTACGCCTTGGCGGGCAAAGCGCGCGTAGTGAGGCGCCTTGCCGCCACGCAGGAAGACCGTCGGACAGTGCGCGATCGTCGCCCCGGACGCAGCCACCTGCTTCAGCTCCTGATCCTCCAGATGCACCCCGTGTCCGAAGATCACCCCCTCGCGCAGCAGTCCGACGCCGGCCATGTAGTCGGTCGGCAGGCAGCCGTGCCGCTCCCTAACCCGGTCAACCTCCCCCTGGCTCTGGGCGAGATGGATCGTCACGAGGAGGTTGCGTTCGTGGGCGATCTGATTGACCCGTTTAAGGAGATCGGGGCCGCACGAGTCTGCGGCGTGGGGACCGAGGATCACCCGGATCATTCCGCTGGTGCCTTTGTCGAACTCGGCATGCAGGGACTCGAAGGCATTGAGACCTGAGTCACCTTCAAAGCTACCTGCCGCGGCGCGTGCGACCTCGGCGTTACCGATGCTGGGTGCTGGCGAAAACAGGTAGGGTGCAGCATAAAGGCGCAAGCCCCACTCCTGGGCCAATTCGAGCGTGGCGCGTTGGCGGGGTCGGAACTGATCGAGTAGCGTCGTCACGCCGCTGTGCACCACCTCGAGCAAGCCGAGCGCGACCAAGTCTCGCAATGAGTCGGCATCCAGACCAGTGACCGCCATGCCACCCATCGGCATGAGCATCGAGTAAACCTTGCTCTCGCCGATCGCGGATCGAGGCAGGTCATCGACAATGCCGCGGAAGAGCGGGGCGTTGATGGTGTGGTTGTGGAGGTTGATGAAGCCCGGATGAGCGATCCCGCCGGGGACATCGATCAGTCGGGCGCCCGCGGGGACCTGGTCAGAGAGGCCCACGATCGAGCCTCCTCGAATATGGACGACCAGGTTGCGCACGGGCAGGTGACGGCCGCCTTCATGAATGATGGTCCATTCGGCACGGATCGCGAGGTCCTGCATGAGGCTCCCTGATGGCAGGCTCGCGATAGTTTCCGAGCGTCGGAATCGGTTGCGCGGGCCGGGGAGAGTATCAACTGCCCGCGCTGGCGTGGTCAAGGGCCAGTGTGGGGGCCGCTCGCCCGCAGCGGCCGATCGCAGCGATGAGATCGTCGCGTCCGTCCGTCGGACCGGCCGTACCGGGGAGCGATTCCGCTGGCCGTGCACGTCGGGATGCACTATGATCGAGGTCTGGCTTGAAAGAGCCCGACACTGCGGCAGCGCAGCGATTCTGCGACGGTTTCCGGGGCCGACCTGGTTTCGACGTGGGTAGCGAAGCGGCACGGTGCATGCC
>CAZAVT010000153.1:0-8452 GCA_964488395.1 uncultured Burkholderiaceae bacterium
CCCCTTCCCATCCCGAACAGGACCGTGAAACGCCGCATCGCCGATGATAGTGAGCTTTTCGCTCGTGAAAGTAGGACATCGTCAGGCTAAATCAGCCTGAAAAAGCCGCCCTGGTTGCCAGTGGCGGCTTTTTCTTTATGCGCGTTTTATCAATGCCATTGAGCCGTTGGCGAGGTCGCGCTGATGCCACCGCTGATGACATGCCAAGCGGCCGATCGGCCGCCCCTTGATGGGTCGCTCTGCGATCTGTCAAGCAAGATCGAGCGCTGAGTCAAACGGCCTGCTAGGGACGGCTAAGGCCGATCGAGTGCCGCAATCGCGATCCCGGATTCCCCTTGGACTGCGTAGAGCAGCCAGTGTCGATCCCCCTCAACATAGATCGCCGGGTCCCGCAACTGTCGCACGGGATGTGAGACTGCCGATCGCCAGGAGCGTAACAGCGGCAAGTCAGCCCCCTCCCAGGCCTGCTCGGGGCGCATCAGCTCCTCGGGCGATGAAGCGCGCCAGTCGGTCCAGGGCGCAGACAGGTCGACCTTCGACACATAGATGCACTCCGGTATATCGCCGACCCGGGTCCAGAAAACCCACAGGGTATCGCCCTCGACCCAAACCGCGCTGTGCCGTTGCTTGGGCTCGGCAAACACATCCGGTCCCCGTTCAAACCCGCTGAGCCCGTCCCTGGATCGGTACATGACGCCGGGCATCACCAGTGCGTAGTGCCAGCCTTGGTACGCGAATACTCGAAAATACGAGGGCCCCAACAAGGGAGCCAGGGGCTGGAAGTGCAGCCCGTTGGTCGAGATCGCGACGCGAGTTTGCTGGCGGCCAAAGGCGGCAAGGCCATGGAAGTACATCCGGATCTGCCGATGTGCTTCGTCGACGATCACGTCCGGCGAGGCAATGTGCGGGATCGTTGCATCCTCGAATTGGGTCGGAATACCTGGCGTGTCAGCGGGTGCCCAATCGGGTCGCGCCGGTAGCGCCGACCCATCAGCCGGTCCCTGCAGCCGTTCAGTCGGGTAGAGCGACGCTGCGAGACTGAGTGCGCCCGGCGCATAGATTCGCCATGGGCCCTCCAATTGATCGGCATAGGCAAGGCGAATGTGATCGCCCTTGTGGTCAGCGAAGTAGAGGTAGTAGCGCCCCAAGGGGCTACAGACCCAATCGGGCACCCGGATCAGACTCGGGCCTTGGATGTTCTCGCCGATCCGAGGATGCATCCCCGGGTGGATGATCGGATTGTTTTCCAGGCGACGAACCGACCAACCCGATCCGAGGCCGGTACTCATGAGTTTGCAAGACCCAGATCTGCAACCACCTTGCCGAACTGCTGATGCTCGGCTTTGATCCGTGTTGATACGGTGTGCCGATCCAGGGGCAGTGCCTCAACCCCAGGCGGCATCCGCTGGGCGTATTCAGCAGATGAAACCACCTGCAGCACGTCACGGGCGATACGCTCCGCGAGTGCGACAGGCAATTGTCGTGGCGCCTGGATCGACTGCCAGGCGCTCGGAAGCACGATGCCGCGACCCAATTCATCAAGGGTCGGAACGTCGGGCAACTGCGGAAGTCGCCGCTCGCTTGGGGTGAAAAGCGCTCGCACCTTTCCCGACTCGATGGCAGCGCGCTGAACCGACAAATTGTCGATTGCCATCTGAACCTGGCCGGACATCAGGTCAGTGGTGCCGCCTGCCGCCGTCCGGTAGGGCACATGGGTGGCCGGAATGTCGAGCGCCCGACAGAGCATTGCCATGTTGAGGTGGGGGATGGTGCCGTTGCCCGGCGAGTAGTAGAGCAGCGGCTGATCACGGCGGGCCCTCGCGAGGCTCACCAACTCGTCGAGTGTCCTCACGCCAAGACCCGAGTGGACCACGAAGACACTACCGCTTGCGACGCTCGTGCCCGACAGCGATTGAAGATCGACCAGCGGGTCGTAGGGGGTCTTTTGCAGGTGGGGTGTGATCGCGAGCGCAGCAATTGCCACGATGCCGATGGTGTAGCCGTCGGGCGCTGCCCGCGCGATCTGGGCAACACCAATCGCGCCTCCAGCCCCGGGCACGTTGTCCACGATCACCGGCTGCTCCCAGAGCCGGGAGAGTCGCTCGGCAAGCACCCGGGCCACCAGGTCGGCCTGATTACCAGCGCCGTATGGCACGACCATCCGGACGGCACGCGTGGGCCATGACTGTGCCGCGACGCTGCGCGCCCCGGCCATTAGGCTCAGACCAAACGCGGCCTGCAGCAGTCCACGGCGACTGCGATACGGTGTTGCCTTCCCTGTGCGTGCCGACATGGTGCCCCCTCGATGGCTCCTATTTCGGATGAGTGTAATGGATCCCTTCTGATTGCGGAGCACACGAACGTGTGGGTCCACGCCAGCGAGCTCGCGGGTCAAAGGCTGGGAACTGATGCGGATTCGAGACAGGGCGACAGCGATTGCGCCGCGTCGACGCACCTGAGAGGATAGGCGTCCAAACGCATAGCCGTCGAACGACGGCAGGGAGAAGCCAAACATGTCGCTCGAGTTGCTCAAGTACGCGCCAGGGCGCCGCGCCAAAGTCTGGCGCTTGAACGGGATTCTTCGCCGCGCAACGCGTCATTGGCTTGCGACCTGTTCGATGCTGTTTGCGCTCGTCCTGTGCGGTGGTGCCATGGCCCAGCCAGCGGCCGTGCGTGCCGAGTTCCTGCGAATCAGTAACGAGTACGCAACGGTCGAGGCGGTGCTGCACATGCCGGAAGGGCCGGACTCGTCGCTCGCGTTGCTCTATACCCATCCCTTCGCGGGATCGAGCCTCTCGGGCTTTTTTTGCAGTCAGCTGCCGAGTCTGGGCTGGTCCGTGCTTTGTATGAACAATCGCTTCAGCAATAACCAGCAGTTCAACACGCTCTGGGAGCCGATTGCGCTGGATCTGGCAGCGGGGGTCGCCGAGTTGCGCCGCAGGGGCTATCAACGGATCGTGCTGATCGGCTATTCCGCGGGCGGGCCCACCGTGGCCTACTACCAGGCGCTCGCCGAGCAGGGGAATGCGATTTTTGCCGACGGCGCTTCGTTGTCCGGCTTCAAGGGCTTCACCGATCGGCAGGGGGCCGAACGCCGGATGCCGGCCGCCGACGCGTTGATCCTGCTCAATCCCTCGAGCGGGATCGGTGCCTCGGGCATGTTCCGGCTCGACGCAGCGGTGATTGACGAGGTGACGGGTGCTCGTGATCCGGCCCTCGACATGTATGCGCCGAACAACGGCTACGACCCGGCCACCGGCACTGCACGATACAGCGCTGAGTTCCTGCAACGCTACAGGGCGGCTCAATGCGCAAGGATGAACCGCCTGATCGATCAAACCCAGGCACGCCTGCGATCAGCCCGTGATGGGAGTGGGCGCTTCGCGGGCGATGACATTGCTGTGACCGTCGGTCTGAGGGCCAATCCAGCCTATGCGGATCTCTCTCTCGCCCGAAGCACCCGCGCGCCCCAGCGCCTGTTACCGGCGGACACTGTGGTCATCGTTGATAACGACCGCCCGCTCGCGCGAATGATCGAGCGCAATCGGGGTGTCGATGAGGCCGCGCGGACCGATCTGTCCTTCCTCAGCTACCGGGCGGTGCGCTGCAGCCACTTTGATCCCGATGCGATCAGCGCGGCCGCGCATGGGCTCGATACCCGTTCGTCGAACAACATCACCTATGCCAATCTCGCGCGCTCCCAGGTGCCGCTGCTCATCGTCCAGGGAACCGCCGATGACACCATCGCGCATCTGACCATCGCAGAATTGCTGCACAACGAGTCAGCCGCAACCGACCGCAGCCTCTGGTACGTCCGTGGCATGACTCATGGCATCACCGCATCCCGTCCGGAGCATGGGGATGTGCCGGCCATTACCGCGCAGGCACTCGATCGCTGGCTCGCCGAACGCCGCAGCCGACTGGGCTCAGGCGCTGTTCGCGCCGGGTCACGATGACGATGGCCAGCCCCCTCGGACCGAGACGCTCATCGGAGCACACCACCAGAATCTGTCGAGGAGCCCTGCATGCACCGTCGCATCACCGTCGCTGCCGCTCATAGCTCATCCGTGCTGTTCGAACGCGAAGCGACCATCGCGAAGGCCTGCTCGCTGATCGACGAAGCGGGCCGACTTGGCGTCGAATTGTTGCTCTTTCCCGAGGTCTATGTCCCCGGCTTCCCCTATTGGATCAATCTCTACCCGCCTGGCGAGCAGCATGCGACTCAGGTCCGTTACACGCAGGCCTCGGTCTCGCTGGCGAGCCAGCAACTCGCGCCGGTACTTGCTGCTGCGGCCCGCGCGCGCACGGTGGTAGTGCTCGGGATCAGCGAGCGACTGGGCGGCACGATCTACAACAGCCAGGTCTTCATCGATGCTGACGGCAGGGTCGCCGGCGTGCACCGGAAGATTCAACTCACCTACGCTGAGCGCTTTCTCTGGGGGCAGGGCGACGGGGCGACGCTCGGTGGCATTGACTGTGCGGCGGGCCGGGTCGGGGGACTGATCTGCTATGAGCACATGATGAATTTGGCCCGTCAGGCGCTGATCGATGATCAGGTGGCGATACATTGCGCCAGCTGGCCCAGTTTCTCGTCGACTCGTGGCCGGGGTGAGGCCTTCGACCAGCTGGTCGACACACTGATGAAGGCCCATGCCATCACTGGGCAGCTCTTCGTCGTGATGGCCCAAAACCCGGTAACCGCCGACATGCTTGCGACCATCGAGCGCCAACTCGGGCCGCAGCAGGTGATTCGCCCAGGTGGTGGAATGTCGGCCATCTATGCACCGGATGGCACCCAGCTGGCGGTGCACCAAGGCCCCGAGGAGCGCCTGGTGGTCGCAACGGTCGATCTTGCGGCGATCGATCGTGCCAAGGTGCTGGTCGACGGTGCGGGTCATTATGCGCGACCTGAGATCCTGTCGCTTCGAAGGGATCGTACGCCTTGGCGCGGTGAGGTTCCGATCGGCTGAGTTCGGGCAGTCAGGGCGCTTTCAGCCGCTCCGACGCTCAAAATAACCGGCGTCGGCAAGCGCCTGCCAGACCCGTCGGGGTGTGGCTGGCATGTCGACGTGGTGCACGCCGACAGCGGCGAGTGCATTGCAGACCGCATTGACGCCCGCGCTCAGCGCGCCGACGGTGCCGGCTTCGCCAACGCCCTTCACGCCGAGCGGATTCAGTCGGGTCGGTGTGCCGGGGTTGACGCTGTGGATGCGGGGCAGATCGCTGGCGCGCGGCATCGCATAATCGAGAAATGATGCGCTCACCAGTTGGCCGGAGGCGTCGTAGCTCAGCTGCTCGAGGATCGCCTGCCCCAGACCCTGCGCCACCCCTCCATGGATTTGTCCCTCGACCATCACCGGCTCAAGCACCGTGCCGACATCCTCCACGGTGACGTAGTCGATCAATTGAACCTGGCCGGTCTCGGGGTCGACTTCGACTTCGCAGACGTGGCAACCGTTTGGAAACGTAGGGCCTTGTTCAGGGGAAAATTGCCCGCTCGCCTCGAGTAAGAGGCCTGACGCGCTGCGTTCGCGCAACCGATCAACCAGTTCGACGAAACGGATCTGATGGTCTGTCCCGCGGACCCGATAACGGCCGGCTTCGAATTCGAGATCGCTGGCGGCCGCTTCGAGCTGCTCGGCGGCCAGCGGGCGCGCCTTTTCGATCAGATCCTCGACAGCCCGCACGACGGCCGACCCCCCATGCATCATCGCCGACGAACCGCCATTGCCGCGACCATCAGGTAGCGAATCGGTATCGCCCTGCGAGTAAAGGACGGTCGCGGGGTCGATGCCGAGTTGCCCGGCCACCATTCGGACAAACATGGTTTCGTGGCCCTGGCCGACGGATTTCGAGCCGCTGATCAGCACGATCGAACCGTCCGCACGGACCTCGATCCGTGCACGGTCACCGCCCACCCGGCCCGCCATTTCGATCGGCATCGCGATCCCGATGCCGCGCAGCCGGCCGCGTTGGCGCGCCTCGGCGCGACGTTCGCCAAAGGTCGCATAGCGGGCCAGATCCAGAGCCTGACGCAGGTTCCGGCCGAAATCACCGCTGTCATAGACCGGCCCAAACAGCGTCTTATAAGGCAGTGCCTCGGGCGGGATCAGGTTGCGGCGACGCAGTTCGGCCGGGTCGATACCGGATTGGGCGGCGGCCAGGTCAATTACCCGCTCGATCGCGTAGGTGGCATCGGGCCGCCCCGCACCCCGGTAAGCGGCCGTGGTCTGCGTATGGGTGAGTACGCCGCGAATCCGCGCGCTGATCAACGGCGTTCGGTAGACGCCAGTGATCCCCACAATGTTGCCCACCGGCGCGGTCGAGCGCGGTGTCATGTATGCGCCGAGATTGACCTCGTAGGCGACACGCAAAGCGGTGAAGTAGCCCTCTTGATCCAGCCCCAGCTCGCTCGTGACCATGACGTCTCGCCCATGCTCGTCGCATAGGAACGATTCGCTGCGCGTGGCGGTCCAGCGGATGGCCCGACGCAGGCGGATCGCCGCCCACAGCACGAGCACTTCTTCGCGCAGGGGTCCGGATTTCATGCCGAACGAGCCACCGACGTCTGTGGTGATCACGCGCAGTTGTTCGGGCTTGAGCCGGAAGAGGGGGGCGACGGCATTGCGGATCTGGTGCGGACTCTGATGGGACAGGTGGATCACCGGGCGGCCGTCATCGCCGATCCAGGCGGTCGCTGCGCGAGGCTCGATCGGCATGGCCGCGACTCGGCTGACCGGTGATCGCAGGCGAACGACCCGAGCCGAGCTCGCAAGGGCCGCCGTCACCTGATCGTCAGCTGCGCCACCCCGCCATTCGTAGGCAACATTGCCTGGACGGTCGTCCCATACCTGGGGTGCGCCCTCAGCGAGAGCGGCATCGATCGTGGCAAGTGCCGGCCGCTCCTCGTAGTCGACCTGGACCTGTTCAGCGGCCTGCTGCGCGAGTTCGGTGCTCTGCGCGATCACCAGGGCCACCGGTTCGCCGACGAAACGGACCCGATCCCCGACCAGGAATGGGCGCGGCGTCTCCTCGGCAAAGCTGCCGTCACCCTGTGCGAAACGGAAGGGCTTGTCGCAGTCGAGCCAGCCGTCGGCTCTGAAATCTGCAGCGGTCAGCACCGCGACAACGCCGGGCAGCGCGCACGCCGCACGGGTATCGATCGCTCGAAGATACGCGCTTGCGAAGGGAGACCTGACGAACGCGCAGTGCAGGGCGTTTGCGGGCGGTAAATCGCTCGCGTAACAGCCCTCACCGGTGATCAGCCGGGTGTCTTCGCGGCGGGAGAAGGACGATGCTGCGGTCGGACGGGGATCGGTCATCACGGAGGGTTCTCTGCGGGAAACGGCGGGGCTTATGCCCCGGCACTTCGAATGTACACCATCGGATTGCAAAGGCGTCTGGATGATCCTGGGCTAATACCCGCGGTGGCGAACCACCTGATTGAGCAGTGCTTGTCCGCGCTCGAGCCGTCGAAGGTTTTCGATCACTTGGGGTGCGCCCGAACGCGGCAGGGCAATCGAGGCGAGGTGTGGCGTGATCAGCACCTGCGGGCGTCGCCAGAGAGGGTGTTCAGCGGGCAGTGGTTCGACGCTGAAGACATCGAGCGTCGCCTCTGCGACCTGTCCCTTATCGAGGGCACGGATCAGTGCAGGTTCGTCGACCAGACCGCCACGACCAACATTGATCACGCAAGCCCCTCGCGGGAGGGCTTGCAGTGCCGCCTCATCGACCAGCCCGCGGGTCTGGGCCGTGAGCGGCAGCAGCAGCACCAGGATGTCGCAGCCCGACAGAAACTCGTGGAGCTGCGCGTCGCCGTGAAAGCAGCGCACGCCTGGAAGGTTTCGTGGCGAGCGGGCCCAGCCACGAACGTCAAAGCCCTGGTGAACCAGTTCCGTGGCTGCGGCCACTCCCAGCACCCCGAGTCCCATGACGCCAACCCGGCGCTCGTGACTCATTCGGGGTTCGAGGTAGGCCCAGCGCCGCTCGGCTCGAGCGCTCTCGAAGTGGTGCAGGTTGCGATGATGGCGTAGCACCGCAAGCAGCACATACTGGGTCATCATCCGACTCATCTCGGGGTCGACGATCCGTACGATCGGGATCGCTTTGGGGAGGCTCTCGTCGCTCAGGAGGTGGTCAACGCCTGCGCCGAGATTGATGATCAAGCGCAAATGAGGCAAGTCGGCGAGAGCGCCTGGAGGGGGTTTCCAGACGAGGGCTGCGGTGATGTCCGCCGGCTCGCCCATTTCCGGCCAGATCCTCACCTGAAGGCCCGGATCGACCGCGCGCAAGGCTGCGGCCCAGGCCTGCGAGTCGTCGTACTGGCTGTAAAAGAGGAGCGCCATCAGGTCCCGGGCTCGGGGCAAAAAAAATGGCCTGAAACCTCAGGCCACTGAGTGGTGCTGGTGAGAGGACTCGAACCTCCGACCTACTGATTACGAATCAGTTGCTC
>CAZAVT010000154.1:0-8408 GCA_964488395.1 uncultured Burkholderiaceae bacterium
CGTCGAGGTCTTCCAGGAAGAGGCGGGTAAGCTCGATCAAGCGCGTTGGCTCGCGCAGGGCACGATCTATCCCGATGTGATCGAGTCAGCTGGAGCCAAATCCAAGAAGGCAACCACGATCAAGTCGCACCACAATGTGGGAGGCCTACCTGAGACCCTGCACCTAAAGCTCCTCGAACCGCTACGAGAGCTCTTCAAGGACGAAGTGCGCGAACTCGGCGTGGCGCTGGGCCTGCCGCGCGAGATGGTCTACCGCCATCCCTTTCCGGGGCCCGGACTCGGCGTCAGGATCCTCGGAGAGGTCCGGCGCGTTGATGCTGATCTGCTGCGTCGCGCCGATGCGATCTTCATTGACGAACTGCGTGCGACGGTAGACCCGGCGGATGGGCGTAACTGGTACGACAAGACCTCGCAGGCCTTTGCGGTGTTTTTGCCCGTTCGTTCAGTCGGCGTCATGGGAGATGGGCGTACCTACGAGCACGTGGTCGCACTACGTGCGGTTCAGACCCAGGATTTCATGACTGCGCACTGGGCCCATCTGCCGCACGACTTGCTGGGGCGTGTATCCAACCGCATCATCAATGAGGTGCGGGGCATCAACCGGGTGGTTTACGACATCTCAGGGAAGCCGCCGGCGACGATTGAGTGGGAATGACATGGAAAACGCCGCCCACCACTCGCCCGTCAGTCTCTCTGACAAGATCGCTTTCGCTTTTACAAAAGCAATGCGCTTTTTTGCGGACACTTTTTTCAAGAAGCGCTATGGGCACAGGGCGGTCGTGCTGGAAACCGTCGCTGGAGTTCCGGGCATGGTCGCAGGAATGTGGACGCATCTCACGAGCCTGCGCAGCATGAAGGCGGGGTACGGCCCGAAGATTCGTACGCTCTTGGCGGAAGCGGAAAACGAGCGAATGCATCTGATGACCTTCATTGAGATCGCAAAGCCCAACGTGCTCGAGCGATATCTGGTTCTGCTGGCGCAAGCGGTTTTTTGGAATTTGTTTTTTGTCATTTACGTATTTTTCCCGCGGACGGCTCATCGCATCGTCGGCTATTTTGAGGAAGAGGCGGTTTACTCCTACACCGAGTATCTCAAGGAGATCGACGAGGGTCGCATACCCGACGGTCCTGCCCCGATGATCGCGATCGATTACTGGAACCTTGACGCCAATGCAACGCTGCGTGATGTAGTGATTGCGGTGCGTCATGACGAGGCGCACCATCGCGATACGAACCATCAGTTCGCAAGCGAGTATGACCCACCTTCCGCTCGCCGATGACGTAGCTGATGCAGGTCTCGAAGTTCAGGCTAATCATGCGACCACCCCTTCGGTCGCGTCCGACCCGATTATTCAATGGCTCAAGGGTGCGCTGGCCCGCTAGAGCAGCCCCGACGGCGCGCACCCTGCTGCAAATTTGGACCCCTCGCGTATGAAGCCAATTCTCTGCCTCCTCCTTCTCGCCGTCCTGTACAGCAGCGCGCCTGGCGCGCAAAACCTGTCGAGCCGGGAGATCCCGACCCGCGAGGGCGTGAAGATGAAATTCGCCTACCAGAGTGCGACGGAGCCGATCGCCTCGGCTGTACTGTTGCAGGGCGGGGCAGGGACAATCGGCGTCTCGGGTTCAGCCACCTCGGGTTGGGTGAAGTGGGATGGACAATTCCTGTCGGGCGGGTCTGGGCGATTTGCCGCGGCAGGCGTGTCAGCGGCTGCCGTTGATGTACCCAGTGACAAGTTCAATCTCAATAGTGGCTTTCGCGGCACCCCGGAACACGCACAGGACCTCGCGGCGATGATGGCGTTTCTGCGCAGGGAGGCACCCGGCAAGCCGGTTTGCCTGGTTGGTACGAGTAACGGTTCACTGTCGGCTGTGGCAGCGGCAGGCTGGCTGGGCGAGCAGGGGCCGGACTGCATCGTCCTGACATCATCGGTCAGCGTCAAGCCGAGCTCTTCGCTGATTGCGCGGTTTGCCCATCCCTTCACCGATGCTGACCTCACCCGGGTCAAGGTTCCTGTGCTGATCGTTCATCACAAGAAGGACCTCTGCAAATACTCTCCTTTTGAACCGATGCCTAGCTATGTCGCTGCCTTCACCAGCTCACCCAGGGTCGATTTTCTGGCCATCGAGGGTGGTGAAGACCATTCCGATTCCTGCAACCGCGGCCATCATCAGTTCCTGGGGATCGAGCAGGACGTCACGAATCGGATCGCCGCATGGATCAAGGCCGCCGTACGGTAGGTGCTTTCAACTTCACCTGATCGATACAGACGAAATGGGCTCCTCGAGTCGGCTCAACAAAGAGGGCGAGCCGATCAAGCGCGCACGTCGGAAGAGCCTCGAAATGGGCACTCGCTGCTGCAGCTAGCGCCTGTTTGACCGCCGCCGACACACCAGCAAGCGATCCGGTCAGCGAAAAATGAAATCGAAATCGGTTCAGCACCCAGGGGTAGCCCCAGCGCTTTAGAAGTTCTTCCTCTTCTAGCGTCAAATTTGCGCGGCGGCGGCGTGCGAGTTCAGCGGCATCAAGGGGCATCGCAAAATGGTGTAAGCGGGTGACACACTCAGCCGCGAGAGCCTGGACCCGAGGGGCCTCACAAATCGGCTTCAACGCGAGAAAACTTCCTAACTGACAAACCGTCAGCGCGGGGAGATCGACACTTCGAAGATCGGCGGCTAGCGATCTCAGAGCTGCCTGCAAGTCCGACACTAATACGCCCTCGCTGAGGCGAAAGGGCGCCTTGAGGGTGGCATGCCATCCATATCGGACGGGCTCCGCTAGGATCTCTGCCACATCGTCGGCTGACGCCCCTTCAACGATCGGCTGCGTGAATCTTTCGTTGGTCATCGCACACCGGCCCAGCCAACGACGACCACTCTCGCCCCATGGGCTATTGATAGCGGGGGCGAAATAGACCGCACAGCGGTAAGGCTCCAGCTTGTTCGAGGGCACCATCAACGTCTCCAAATGAAGGCGCCGAGACGGGCGTGTTCTCCGACGCCTCCGAGTGTCAGTTCGGGCCTGTCATTAAACAGACACACTTCAGGGATATTTTCACTGTTCCTGCGACGACGATCAATTTTCACAAAACTGACCTGTTGATGCTTCCGACCGATCACCACCACTCTCTCCCAAAACCTGGAGCTCGGCAGGCGTGGATGGGCCTCCTCGCGAGAGCGCCCATATCCCTGCTCGAACAGGGCCTCGCTGCTCACCTGCCCGCAGAGTTTCAATGGCTTCGTCGCCCTGAAACCGGTCTGATGATGGTGCAGGGCAGAGCGGGCGGGACGGGTGAACGCTTCAACCTCGGCGAGATCACGGTGACCCGTTGCGCCTTGCGCCTCGGTGAGGCCGGGAGCGATGCTCCCGTTGGTGTGGCCTATGTAATCGGTCGCAACCGACGCAAGGCGCAGTTAGCTGCGACCGCCGACGCCTTATTGCAGGAGCATGGGCTTGCTGAGGCCTTGGAGTCGAGTCTTCTCTCGCCCATTCGACTGCACCTTGCGAGCGAGCAGGCGAGGCAGGGAGCGCGTGCGCAATCCACACGCGTGGATTTCGTGACAGTGGCTCGCGAGGCGAGCAGCCCCGCTGGGAAAGTCACGGAATGAACCCCGTCGATTTGCGACGTCTCGCTCCAGGCTTCGAACACGAGGCCTTTGGCAGCCAGGCTGTATTTCGTGCTGCACTCGATGCGTTATCCCGCCCAGGCTTACCGGTCGAGGTGCCGCACGCCGGCGCAACTCCCAGCCGAGGGCATAGAGCAGCCGCGCTGTTACTCCTCGCGCTTCTGGACCCTGACACCAAGGTCTGGCTCTCACCCAAGCTCTGGGAAAGCGAGGCACCGACCTGGCTGCAGTTTCACACGGGTTGTCAATTGGCACAGCAGGCCTCGGAGGCCGACTTTGGCTGGATAGCCCTAGGCGATGCCTGCACCTTGGAACTTTTCAAGAACGGCTGCCCCGACTGGCCGGACCAGTCGGCGACCTGCCTCATCGAAGTGGAAAGTTTCGGTTCCACCGTACCTGGATGGATGCTTGAGGGCCCAGGCATCCTCGGACAACTTCAGCTTCATGCGCGCGGCCTTGCCGCCGACTTTGAGTCGCAGTGGCGGGCCAATCACTCGAGCTTTCCCCAGGGGGTTGACGTTTTTCTAGCCTCATTCGACGAGATCCTTGGGTTGCCCCGCACGGTTCGTTTACTTGCGAAAACGGAGGACTGAACGTGTACGTCGCCGTCAGGGGAGGCGAGGCTGCAATCCTCAACAGTTACCGACTCCTTGCGGAGCAGCGCCGCGGAGACCCACGCCAGGCCGAGCTCACCGTTGACCAGATTCGAGAGCAACTCAAACTTTCGGTCGACCGTGTGATGACCGAGGGTTCGATCTATGACCCAGAACTTGCCGCACTTGCCGTCAAGCAGGCCAGTGGTGATCTCGTCGAGGCGATATTTCTGCTGCGTGCCTACCGCGCGACCTTGCCGCGGCTGGGAATCACCTGCCCGCTGAACACGGCCAAAATGACGCTGAGTCGCAGAATTTCGGCAACCTTTAAGGATCTTCCGGGTGGACAGGTTCTAGGCCCAACCTACGATTACACCCAACGATTGCTCGACTTCAGCTTGTTGGCAGGCGCTGAGCCGACTGGCCCAGGTTACGAGCCGCCAGCGATCGTTGCTTCGGGAGAGGTGCCTCGCGTCGTAGATCTCTTGAACAAGGAGGGATTGATCGAGGCGTTTACGCCAGCAGACGGCGATCCATCTCCTACGGACCTGACCAGAGAACCGCTTCGCTTTCCAGCGGACCGGGCGACGCGCTTGCAGAATCTTGCACGTGGCGATGAAGGCTTTCTCCTGGCAATGGCTTATTCGACACAACGTGGATATGCGCACTCTCATCCGTTTGTTGGCGAGATCCGGCTTGGCAGGGTCAGTGTCGAAATCGTTCCCGAGGAGCTGGGCTTTGAGGTCTCGATCGGTGATATCGAGGTTACCGAGTGCGAGATGGTCAACCAGTTTGGCGGTAGTAAGACCCAACCGCCCCAATTCACCCGCGGCTACGGACTGGCGTTCGGGCAGAGCGAACGAAAGGCCATGGCGATGAGCCTGGTTGATCGGGCCTTGCGAGCGGCGGAACTGGGCGAGGCGATCGACTCACCCGCTCAAATGCAGGAATTTGTCCTGTCGCATAGCGACAGTCTCGAAGCGTCTGGGTTTGTTCAGCACCTCAAGCTTCCTCATTACGTCGATTTTCAGTCTGAGCTGGAGCTGGTCAGAAAAATGCGAAGTCAGGTCAATGCGGGTCGGCCACCAGCGTCGGGGGAGACATGAGCGGTTTCGGAGGCGATGAGGTCACCGCCACGCTGCAGGAGATGGACTTCGAGGTCAATTTTGCCTACCTCGACGAGCGAACCAAGCGGATGATCCGGCGAGCGATCCTGAAGGCGATCGCTATCCCGGGATACCAAGTTCCCTTCGGTTCGAGGGAAATGCCCCTCCCGTATGGTTGGGGTACAGGCGGCATTCAGGTGACTGCGGCTGTTATCGGGCCCAAAGATCGCCTCAAGGTCATCGACCAGGGCTCGGACGAGACCGTTAACGCCGTCAACATCCGACGATTTTTCGAGCGGACGGCAGGCATTAAGACCACGACGGACACCCGTGACGCCACACTGATCCAGACTCGTCACCGTATTCCCGAAAAGCCTCTGATCGAAGGGCAGATCCTCGTCTACCAAGTACCCGTGCCAGAACCGATGCAACGCCTTGAGCCGCGCGAGACCGAGACACGGACGCTGCATGGCTTGGCCGAATATGGGCTGATGCACGTGAAGCTCTACGAAGACATCACCCGTTTTGGCCATATCGCGACGACCTACGATTACCCTGTACTGGTCAATCAGCGGTACATCATGTCCCCGTCACCGATTCCGAAGTTCGACAATCCGAAGATGGACATGAATCCGGCTCTGCAGTTATTCGGCGCAGGTCGGGAGAAACGTATTTATGCGGTTCCGCCGTACACCAGGGTCACCAGTCTCTCGTTTGACGACCACCCGTTTGAAGTTCAGAAATGGCACACCGCATGTGCCAAGTGTGGCGCAACTGATTCTTTCCTCGACGAAATGATTACAGACGATCAGGGTAGTCGTCTGCACGTGTGCTCCGACTCTGACTACTGCAACTCGCGGCAGCACCAAGCAGACGGGCAGCGGTGCGGCCAATGAGCACCGCGATTCGGCGTGCGAGCCGGGAAGATCTCCCCGACGTGCTAGCACTCTATGCGCAACCCGAGATGGACGCAGGCCGAACGCTGTCGCGTCTCGAAGCGGAGGAGCTTTTCGAGCAATTCTCCAACTATCCGTCCTATCACCTTTACGTCGCCTGCGACGAGCAAGCGCCTCAAGCGATCGTTGGAACCTTTGCTCTATTAATCATGCATAACCTCGCGCACCGGGGAACTCCGTCAGCGATCGTGGAGGATGTGGTGGTGAGGTCTGATCAATGCAGACGAGGAATAGGCACCCAAATGATGCGCTTCGCTTTGGAAACTGCCCGCAATGCGGGTTGCTACAAGCTGGTTCTTTCGTCGAACCAAAGGCGGCTTCAGGCTCACGCCTTTTACGAAGCGCTCGGTTTTGAACGACATGGCTACAGCTTTCTCATCAAACCCTGACATGCTAAGCGCTCAAGCCGAACCGCCCTTGCTGCGTGCTCATGAGCTCACTCGGTCTTTCGGCGACCGGGTTGCTGTCAATAGGGTCAGTCTGGAGCTTTGGCCTGGTGAGGTTCTGGCTATTGTTGGGGAGTCTGGCTCAGGCAAGACAACGCTGCTGAATACGCTAGCAGCGCGTGCGAAACCGGACTCGGGTCGCGTTGACTTTCTCGACAACGATGGACGATCGGCGGACATTCACGCCATGAGTCAAACCCGTCAACGTTTATTGGCTCGAACGGAGTGGGGTTTCGTTCACCAGAACCCTGCAGAGGGTTTGCGGATGGATGTTTCTGCCGGCGCCAATGTCTGCGAGCGCCTCATGGGTCTGGGGATGCTGCATTACGGTCATCTGCGCGAACATGCCATGCACTGGCTGGAGCGGGTCGAAATCGATTCGGCGCGAATCGATGATCCACCACGCGCCTTTTCGGGCGGCATGCGCCAGCGACTTCAAATCGCCCGCAACCTGGTGACCCGCCCAAGGCTGGTCTTCATGGACGAACCCACCTCGGGCCTCGACGTTTCGGTGCAGGCTCGACTGCTTGACCTCTTGCGGCAACTCACTCGCGAACTGCGACTGGCTGCGGTTATCGTGACGCATGACCTGGCTGTCGCGCGCCTGCTTGCGCACCGAATGATCGTGATGTACCGGGGAAGCGTGGTGGAGAGCGGCCTGACCGATCGTGTGCTCGACGATCCTCGCCACCCTTACACGCAACTGCTGGTCTCTTCGGTCCTCCAGCCCTGAGCGACTGCCCATGCGTACAGCGATCCTTCGAATCGAAGATGTTTCCAAGCAATTTACCCTCCACAACCAGCATGGCGTGCAGCTGGAGGTTCTCAAGGGCGTGACCCTCGATATCGAGCCCGGGGAATGCGTCGTCCTGGACGGCCCATCCGGAACGGGTAAAAGCACCCTGCTAAAGCTGATCTATGGGAACTATCGAGCGACGGGTGGGCGAATCTCCGTCGAGCAGCCCGACGGGCAGTGGGTCGAGCTATCGGACGCTGACCCGCGCCGGCTATTGCGTATCCGTCGAGATACCGTCGGCTACGTGAGCCAGTTTTTAAGAGTCATCCCTCGGGTTAGTGCGCTCGACGTCGTGGCTGAGTCGCTCATTGAAGATGCCCTCGACATCGGCACGTCCGTCGAGGCTGCACGAGAGCAGGCTGCTCAGTGGTTGCAGCGGCTTCGCATCCCAAGCCGCCTCTGGTCACTTCCCCCTGCGACCTTTTCCGGCGGAGAGCAGCAACGTATCAACATTGCGCGCAACATGATCAAACCCAGGCCAATTCTGCTGCTCGACGAGCCGACAGCATCGCTCGACTTCGCTAATACGCGAACCGTCATCTCGCTGATCCATGAGGCCCTTGTTCGCGGAGTGGCGGTCGTGGGCATCTTCCACGATCAAGCCGTCGGCTCCGCTGTTGCAACTCGTCGAGTAGACATGTCCCAATTCAGGAGCATCTCTTGAATCCGATTGTCTTCAAAAATGCCTGCCTGGTCCTCGCCGACGAGCTGATCTATGGGTCGGTTCAGGTCGTTAACGGGAAGATTGCATCAGTCGACGCCGGCCCAACCCTTGCGCGCGACGGAATCGATCTCGAAGGGGATTACCTGATGCCTGGCTTTGTCGAGATCCATACCGACAATTTCGAGCGTCATCTGATGCCTCGGCCCAAAGTCCAATGGGCTGA
>CAZAVT010000155.1:0-8352 GCA_964488395.1 uncultured Burkholderiaceae bacterium
GGGCGGGCGGTGTGTGGCAGCTTGGTACTCCGCAACCGGCCGGATCGCTGCGGCCTCAGATCAGCAAGGTCATTTTTGAGCCGCAGGCCTTCGGCAAGGACGGCAAATATGGCGAGGAATTCATGATTGTCATTGACGGTACCGAGTACGTTGTCCGGGTGGGCGACACCTACAGCGGCGGCACGGTCGGTGCTCAGGACGCTCAGGCGGTTCTGCAGGCCTTCCAGGAAAAGCTCCTCGCTGACGGCGCCGATGCGGGGACAGCGCCCGATTCTGGCCTGACCGCGGTCACCTACCAGCAGATCACCGATATCGGGGATCCGAACGTCAACAAGTGGATGCTCACCCTGACCGGCGCGGACAACACGCCGTTCAGCGTCAGCAGCGTGCGCGTGAGCGGCCTGGTGTCTGATCCGATCGCCAGCGCGACCGTGGTCAGTACCGTCACCCAGCCGGGGACGGCGATCGCCCAGCAGAGTGCTGCGCTCTTCAGCGGCACGACGCCGTCGAGCAATGCGAGCTACTCGGTCATGGTTGGCGCCGAGAGCTTCAGCGTTCAACCTGGGGTTGCGGGCGTTGGTACGACCTGGAGTGCCGTGCTGGGCGCGCTCAGCAACAAGGTCAATGCGTCGGCGAGCGCGGCAGCGACCTCGTCGCTTGACGGTGGCAATGCCCAGCGACTGATCTTCACCGGCAAAGTCGCTAACACCGCATTCAGTCTTGTGGCGCGTGCCGAGGACGTCAACCTGGCCTCTGGCGCGTCGGACATGAAGCCCCAGGGCGACTACGTGCTGATCGCTCCGGAGCGCACGCCTGGCAGCATCGGCGTGGTGGCCAGTGGCAACCTCTCCGTCGTGGGTCTTCAGGTTCACCCCGGCGATGCGATCCGCCTGGGCAGCGATGGCGGTGATGTGGTGGTGGTTTCCACCCTCAATGTCGGTACGGGTCAGGTCACCCTGCTGTCGCCCCAGGGTGGCGTTGCGCTGGGTGGACAGGTCACGGCCAGTTCGCTCAACGTCACCTCGAAGAAGGATCTCGCGGTCAAGACCGACGTCGATGTGCTCAACGTCTCGATGACCGGCGACGGCGATGTGACGATCGAGCAGACCGCTGCGGGTCCGCTTGTGATCAGCAGTCTCCAGATGGGGGGCGGTGCCCTCTCGCTTGTGGTCAATGGCGATGTCACGATCAACAACTTCAGCCTGTTGAACGGCGCCACCGCGGGCCGTCTCAGCATCATCGCCAGTGGCTCCATTACCTTTGGTGCGCTGGCTAACCCGGCGGCCCTCTCTGAGGTCAAGTTGATCGCCCAAGGCGGTGGGATCTCCGGCACCCTCAACGCCGAAACCCTCGACCTCTCGGCGACCGGCGCGATCAATTTGGTGAATCGCCAGTCGGTCGCGCTCAATTCGCTATCCCAGAATGGGCAGCCGGTCAATCTATCCGTGGCCGGTACGCTGACGGTGAACGCGCCGATCTCGGTCACCGGGTCGGGCGCACTGGCCTTGTCGGCGACCAGCGGCACGCTCAACATCAATCGCAGCATCACGAGCGGAACGGGTCCGGTGACCCTCACTGCGAGCAACGCCATCAATTTCTCCAACGGCGCTGCGATCGATTCGACCACCAATGCGGTGACCCTGACCGCGGGTGGGGCGGTCAAGATGGAGGCCGATACCTTCATCCGCGCCGGCAGCGGCAGCATCGCGATCACCGCCACCACGGGCAACCTGACGCTTGGCAAGCTGCGCACCACGACCGTCACGCCGATCACCCTGACCACGGGTGGTGACCTGATCGATGCCGGCAACAGCGACTTCGACATCGTCGCCCCGAATGCGCGCCTGGTGGTCCAGGCGGCGACCGGCGTCGCGGACGGAGGGCGCATCGACGTCGATGTCGATAGCATTGACATCCGCAACACGGGCTCGACCGGCGGCATCTCGATCCAGAACCGTGACGACCTCCAGGTGTTCCGGGTTGAGAACGCCGGAGATGCGGCCGTGCAGCTGTCCACTCAGGCTGGCAACATCTATGTCATGGGGTCAGGGCAGGGCGTCAAGGCCACCCAAAATGTGTCGACCGCGACCGTGTCGCTCTACGCAAGCGAAGGCCTGATCGAGCTCGACAAGACCATTCAGACGGCAGCGGGCGGCGTCACCCTGACGGCGGAGCGCGGCGACATCACGCTCGCCGATGGCATCCGCGTCGCGGGGACGGGTGCGATCACCCTCAACGCGCCCGAGGGCGCTGTCATCAACGACCGGGCAGCGGTGGGTTGGCTGCTCGATGGCGGCGGCTATAACCATCCGACGGCCGACTTCGAGCCCGAGGGTGACTGGGCAATGAAGCAAGGCAAGGTGTCGGTCGATCCAGCGACCGGCCGGATGAGCTTTGCCAACCTCAATTCCAACGATCAGACCCGGCGAGGAATCACCAACGGGCAAAACCTCCGTAACGCGGATGGCACGATTATCAGCACGGGCGGCCGCCTCACGATCAACACGCGGGACGAAATCGGGGCCTTGGTAAGCGGCTACGAGTACAGCCCGCTCTCACTGGTTGTGAATGCTGCAGAGTTGGCTGTTTCGAGCAGCGAACGCCTGCCGGTCTCGGTCCTGACCCTCGGCGACACCCGGGTGGTGGATTCGACGGGCGGCGGCACCGGCGCGCGCGGCGGCTCCACAGGCATTGCGTCCCTGGGCGGCACCCAGGTGATTGCGGCCGCGATCGATGCGGGCGGTCAGGACATCGTGCTGACGGGCAAGGGCATCGAGATCGAGCAGCAGGTTCGAAGTGCTGACGGCATTCTGTACATCCGCAGCTTCGACCCCTTCTCCACCATCGTGCTCGGCGACCTGAAGCCCGTGGGCTCACGGTTCAGCGAGAACTCGGCGGTGGTGATCGAGAAGCCTGAGGTCGAACTCCTGGCAGGGGGGTTCAGCGAGATCATCATCGGTTCGGCCGATGGCTACAACCACATCGTGATCGGCGACAAGGAGAACGACAACGTCCGGTTCGTCGACTCGGTCAAGTTGCTGGCGCCCAACTACGGGGCGGAGATCGAGATCGCCCGGGATCTCTATGTCGACGGCAATTTCACGACCTTCGGCTCGGGCTTTACCACCACCGTGTCCGGCAACAAGAGCGTGACGGGCGACCTGGTCGAGAACGACTCGCTCTTCCTGACCCCCGCTTCGGGCAACACTGCAAGCCTCACCTTTGCCGCGCGCAACATCACGCTCGGGACCTATGGTGCCAACCATTACCTGAGCGCTGAGCAGGGTAAGACGGTGTCCTTGAGCCTTCAGCCCCAGATCGGCGGCAATGTCACCATCAACTCCGAGATCGGCCGCATCCTGACCGAGGGCAGCAAGATCACGGCGCCCATACAGTCCCTCTCGATCGGTACCAGCGCGGTGCCAGCCAAGGATGTGACCTTCCGCGATTCAGTCAGCATCGCAGGTGACCTGGTCATCAATGCCACCGGCGAGGTGACCTTCTGGCGCGGCGTCACGCTGAGCAACGGCGGCAGTCTGGTGATCAACGGCGCCAAGGTGGTTAGCTTCAGTGACGTGGGTGCCCCGATCACCTTGACGGGTACCGACGGCAGCGGCCCCGGAGACCTGTTCATCGAGGCCGATGAGCTCTTCCTGCCGACCCGCTCGTCGCTCATCAACCTGTCGGGTACGGTAACCCTGCGCCCTGCCGACCCCACGCGCACCATCAACCTTGCCTCGCCCGAGGGTGACGAAGGCTCGGTGCTCAGCATCTCGCTCGAGGAGATGAAGCGCTTCTCCTCCTCGGTGAATAAGGTCATCATCGGCCACCAGAACGCCGGTGGCACGCACGCGCTGGCCGGACGCAGCGGCGGCCTGATCCGGATCGGTGGCGATATCAGCTCGCAGCAGACCTTCCTGAACATCTACGAGATCTACGGTCATCAGGTTCTGTTTGATGATTTCAACGATGCCTTCCGGTATCCGGTGACCACCAAATCGCTCAAGGTCTACGCCTACGACAGCATCACGATCCAGAACGAGCTCCGGCTGAACAACGCCGACCTGCTGCTCGACTCGGCGACCGGCAGCGTGTCGCAGGCCGACAGCACGGCCCTGGACCAGCGGACGGGTGAGGCGCTGCGCGCCACCAACCTGACCGTCAAGGCCGTGACGGGCGTGTCCCTGCCCAATACCGATCTCAGCACGATCACCCTGGACAACGCGACCAGCGGGGATGTCCTGGTAAGCGAGATCGGGACCGACAGCGTGACGGGCACGGCGCTACAGGTGAACCGCGTGGCGCAGACCAACGCGTCGGGCACAGGCTCGATCTCGATCACCGCCCGAGGCGGCAACCTGACCCTGGCGTCGACGGGTCAAGGTGTCACCACGGCGGGCTCTGGGGCCATTACCCTGGCAGCGGCTGGAGCCGGTAGCGACCTGATCCTGTCTCAGATCGTCCGCAGCAATGCGGGCGGCATCACGTTCACGGCGGCCGACGCGATCACTGTCGGCGCCGTCATCGAGGCGACGCTCGCCGGTAGCGTCAGCATGACAGCCACGGCGGGGGATATTGCTCAAAACGCGAATGTGCTGTCGCAGGGCGGCGTGATCACCTACCTCGCCGGTGGCTCGATCACGATGGCCAGCACCGCCAAGATCCGGACCCAGGGTCCGGTCTTGACCCCGGGTACCGTTTCGCTGACGGCGGCTCAGAACATCAGCTTGAGCCTGATCGAGTCGCGCGATGACGTGACCCTGACGGCGACCAATGGCTTCATTGTCAGCGTGCTGGCAGCGGGTGCGCTGAACGTGAGCGGCGAGGTGCTGGGCAGTCCCTGGACACGTGACGCGGCCGATAGCGTCAAGCTCACGATGAGCGCGGGCGGCGGCATCGGTGCCGACAGCAAGGCGCTCGTGACCCAGGTCGATCAGTTGGCCGCCCGGATCGTGCTCGCAGGCGGCACAGCCGCCGGCGGCATCTTCGTGGATGAGCTCACCAGCCTCTCGATCGTCGACTATGGCCTGTCCACGACCGGCAGTGACGGTGATGTTGTCCTGTCCCTGCGAAATGGCGGTCACCTGACCGTTGATTGGGCGGTCGCCGCATCCGGAAACGACGGCAACGTGCTCCTCAAGACCCTGGGCGGGAACGTCACGATTAATGCGGCAGTGACCTCGAGTCAGCGCTCGGTCAGCATCGATGCTGCTGGCAATCTTTCCTTTGGCGCTTCGGGCGCGGTCAACGCGCTCGGCAGCGGCACTCAGAAAGGCCAGACCATCGACTTGCTCGCGACGGGAGCAATCGCGATGGCGGCCGGCTCGGTGCTCAACACCAACCATGGCAACAGCGGCAATCAGCGAATTCAGGCAGGGACGTCGGTGACGCTGGGCCGCATCACGGCAGGGACGGGTTCGGTCAGTGTGGTCGCTGGTAATGGCGCGATTTCGCGCACGGCCGGGACACCGCCTGACATCACCGCCGGTTCGGTCAGGCTCGAGGCGACCGGCACGATCGGCGCCGCGGCTTCACCCTTCCGCACCAGCATCGGCACCCTGGCCGCCAGTTCAGGCGCTGGTGGTGTCTACATTGAGGAAGTCGACGGCCTCACCATTGGCTCGGTCGCGCCGGTCGCGATCAACCGGGTCAGCACGCTGGGTGTCGCGAGCCCGAACACGGCCGGTGCACCGCTTGCCGGTGTGACGGCCGCAAGCGGCGGCCATGTGATCGTGCGCGCCAGTACCTCGCCCACACTGACCGGCGACCTCACCGTCAGCAGTCCGGTGTTAGCCTCCGGAGCGGGAGAGGTCCTGCTCGAGGCCGCGAGCGGCGGGCTGGTGGTCAATCAGTCGGTCGATGGTGGCAGCGGCGACGTGACCCTGCTTTCGACGGGTTCTCAGACTTACGGAGCCAGCGGCGACGTCATCACCGCTGGCGGTACGATTGACCTGGCGGCGACCGGTTCAGGCAGCGCCATTACCATGGATTCGGGCACCAGCCTGACCACCAACGGCAGCAATATCCGCGTGGCTGCCGGCGGCAACATCACGCTGGGTCTCATCGATGCGCGCACCGGCGCCGACCGCTCGGCGAGCTCGGTGGCCAATCAGAGCTCGGCGTGGGGATCGGTCAGCCTGATCAGCGCAAATGGCTCGATGTTGGATACGGCCGACACCAACGCGGTTGACGTCTACGCAAACCAACTTCGCCTCAGTGCGGGCTCGGCGGGCGCGATCGGTGCGGCCAGCGATGCGATTGAAACCGAAGTTGTCCGATTGAGCGCCTCGGTCGGGTCGGCTGGATTCTTCCTCGCTGACGCAACCGCGTTGACGGTTGGTCAGACCGCGAGCGTGTCCATCAACCGCGTCGCAGCCGATACCACCACCTCGTTGGTGACGGACTCGGCCCAGTCGAATCTGAGCTCGGGCGGTGCACTGGTCCTGCAGACGACGACGGGCAACCTGACCACCACGGCGGGGTCAGGCGCGCTGACGGCCGGTGGTCATGTGCTGGTTCAGGCTGCGTCGGGCTCGCTCACCCTGGCTGATGCGCTGGCGTCGACGGGGGGTCACCTCAGCGTGTCCGCCGCCGGATCGGTCACCCTCAATGGGTCGATCACGGCCAGTGGTGCGGCGCGTACGATCGATATCGCAGCCGGAAGCGACATCACGGGCAATGGCAGTCTGACCGCGCCGATCATCTCGGCCGGTGGCGATATCCGCTTGCAGGCGGGCACAGGCGATGTGTCGGTGCGTGCGATCAATGCGGGCGCCGGATCGGTCGAGATCGTTGCGGGCGGCCGGATCGTCGAGCTCGTGGGCACCACGGCGCTCGACGTCGTGGCGCGGCAACTGCTGTTGACGGCCGGCTCCGGCATCGGGACGCTCGCCGATGGGTCCTTCGGCAATGCCCTCGACCTGGATGTGGCGCGCCTCTCAGCCAAGGCCACCAGTGGATCGCTCTTCCTGTCGCAGGCCGGCGCGGCTGGCACCACGGTGGATCGGGTGCAGACCAGCGTGCAGCGAGTGGGCGCTGATCTGAATCTGACGGCGGTCAATGGCAGTCAGGAAGATCTGACGGCCACAGGACACCTGAGCTTCACAGTGGCTGCGGGCGACCTCGTGATCAACCCGGGCACCGACACAACGGCGCCGATCACTGGCGTGAGCGCGCCAGGCGCCGGCAATGTGCTGCTGCAGGCGAGCGGTGGTTCGGTCATGCTGAATGCCCCGGTCGACGCTGGTTCCGGCCATCTGACGGTGGCTGCGAGTGCCGACGTGGTCCAGGCGCCGCATCTGGTCTCGCAGGTGCGGATCGACGTGCTTCGGATCGGGACCGGTGGTTCGGCAGCAGCCCTTGTGGATGCAGCGGGGAACAGTGTCGGCACGGGCGACCTCGCAGTCGCCGCTGGCGTGGTGCAAAGCGGCGGCGCCTTGCAGGTCGAGACGGCAAGCGGCGCGCGGCTCAGTGAGGCGGGCCTGGCGGCGGTGAGCCTTTCGGGCAGCGCCAGTGGGGTTGCCGGCAACAGCCTCAGCGTGACGCTGAGCGATTCTTCGCCAACGCCCAAGACGGTCACCGTGACCAATGTCGCCGTCACCAACGGACGCTGGCAGGTGAGCGCTGCCGATCTGGCGGCGGCCGGGCTGGGCGCTGCAGGGTTCGCCGATGGCGCGATCGCTGTGAGTGTCGCTGGTGCTGCATCGACCAGCCTGTCGCGAGCCGCCTTCGCAACGCTGGACACCGCGGCGCCGCTGGTCGACGTGATCAAGGTTCCGGCGTCGGGCAATTACGGCGCGGGTGCGACCGTTCGCTTCAACGTTCAGTTCACCGAGGCTGTTGCGGTGAGCGGCTCGCCGCGCCTGCAGGTCACGGCAAGCGGCATCGCCAACCCTGTATTCGCGACCTATGACGCTGCGGCATCCAACGATAGTGTGCAGGTTTTCACCTACACCGTCCCGGCAGCGACCACGGTCACCGGCTTCACGGTCACCCAGGTGCAGTTGAACGGCGGCGGTATCGTTGATCGGGCGGGCAACAGCTGGCTTGCGACCGGTGTCACCGAATTCGACGTGACTCGGGTCGGCACAGCCGGTGGCGTCAACCCGGTGGTCGAGCAGCCGGGTGTGATCCAGGTCAACAATGCCCAGTCGGGCAGCTTCCGTGCGGCCAGCCTGTCGGCCTTTGTCCTGAGCGGGACGGCGTCGAGTGCTGCGGGGAGTTCGATCACCAGCATCCGATTCACCGACTCCGCCAACGCGGTGGTACAAACGACGGCCTCCGTCACGGTGTCGGGTGGTCTCTGGACCGCGCCGGCCCTCAACCTGAGTGGTCTGGCCGCCGGTCCTGTGC
>CAZAVT010000156.1:0-259 GCA_964488395.1 uncultured Burkholderiaceae bacterium
TGGGTCGGTCATGTCGGTCACCAGCACATCGCCCGGTCGGACCCGGTCCATGTCCGTGGCATCGAGAATGACTCGAACCGGGCCGGCGCCCACCTTCTGGCCAATCGCCCGCCCCGACGCAAGGACATCGGTCCGGCTTTTCAGTCGATAGCGCTGCTGTACCACCCCCTGTTCGACAGACTTCACGGTTTCAGGGCGAGCTTGCAGGATGTAGAGGAGTCCGTCCTTGCCGTCACGTCCCCACTCGATATCCATCGGC
>CAZAVT010000156.1:269-8305 GCA_964488395.1 uncultured Burkholderiaceae bacterium
GGCGGCCGAAGTTGCCGTCGTTCCCGGTGAGGCGTTCGGCCCGAGCGGTTACCTGCGTTTCTCGTACGCTCTCGGGGATGACGAATTACTCGAAGGCATCCAGCGCCTCCAGAAGCTTTTCGCCTAGTCGAATCCGACGAACGACGGCTCAGGCGTCAACATGATTCCGAAGGTGTCGTGTACGCGGATTGAGATGTAGCGCGCGAGTTCGATCACCTCCGCGTCGCTCAGCGAATAGCGATTGCGCCATTCGGCTGGGGTGTCGACGGTGCGGACGGTTCGTCCTTCGCCGGTGGCAAACTCCATCCGGATCAGCTTGGAGCCCAGCTCGCGTCGGATGATCGGCTGGGCTGATCGGTCGAGCATGGGCTTGTGTACATAAAACTCGTCAGGATTCACGGCTCCCTGAACGACAGTCTCGCCCAGCCCCCAGGCACTCGTGATGAAGACCACGTCACGGAAGCCCGATTCGGTGTCCATCGTGAACATGACCCCCGAGCTGCCAAGGTCGCTACGGACCATCCGCTGCACGCCAGCAGAAAGGGCGACATCCGCGTGGGCGTAGCCTTTGTGTACCCGATAGGCGATCGCCCGATCGTTGTAGAGTGACGCAAATACCTGACGAATCCGCTCAAGAACGGCGTCGACGCCGCTGACGTTGAGAAAGGTCTCCTGCTGGCCGGCAAACGATGCATCGGGCAGATCTTCGGCCGTCGCCGACGAACGGACGGCCACCGACAATAGCGGGTCACCCCCCTGAGTCATCGCCTGGTGGGCATCACGAATCTCGCGCTCGAGCGCGGCCGGCATCGGTGCGGATTCGATCCAGGCGCGGATTTCCTGGCCGCAAGCGGCGAGTTCGGCAACGTTCTCGACGTCGAGCGTGCGCAGGCGGGCTTCGATCCTCTGAGCAAGCCCGTCGTGACGCAAGAACTCGCGAAAGGCGTCGGCCGTCGTCGCGTAGCCGCCCGGTACCCGCACGCCTGCGGCCGACAGCTGACTGATCATCTCGCCCAACGAGGCATTCTTGCCACCCACCGCTTCGACGTCGCTCATGCGCAACTGCGCGAGCGGGACGACGCGGCGCCCGGAGAAGGAGTTCATGGAGGAGTCCTGATTTTGTTGGAAGACGGGTAGCGCAGAAAAGGTCCATTGTACTTCCGCTGCTCGGGCCAGGCCGTGCACAATGGGATCGTCTATCCTCTTTCAGCCTCGTCCGCTGCGAACCACACCATGACGATTTCCGCCGATGGCCAACATGACCGGACTGTCTTCTATGTGTCCGACGGCACTGGCATTACCGCCGAGACCTTCGGTCATGCCCTGCTCACCCAATTTGCAGGATCAAAGCTACGCGGCCAGCGCTTGCCGTTCATCGATTCCCCGGCCAAAGCAGCCGAGGCGGTTGTGAGGATCAATCGCCAGGCGCAGCTCGACCGGCATCGACCGCTCGTGTTCAGCACCTTGGTCGACGCAGCCATCAACGACATCGTTCGGCAGGCGCACTGCCGTTTCTTTGACCTGTTTGCGAGCTTCATTGAGCCGCTGGAACAAGAGCTCGGTGCCAAATCGAGTCATACGGTCGGTCAATCGCACACGGCCGCCAACCTCGAGGCGTACACCCGGCGAATTGCGGCAATCAATTACTCTCTCGCGCATGATGACGGCCAGACCGAGACCGATCTCGCCCTCGCCGATGTCATTCTGGTCGGCGTCTCCCGCAGCGGCAAGACTCCGACCTCGCTCTACCTCGCTATGCAGCACGGGATCAAGGCAGCCAACTACCCGTTGATCCCGGAGGATTTCGACCGTGGCCGTCTGCCGCAGGTCCTTTACAAGCATCGCGAAAAGCTCTTCGGCTTGTCGATCAGTCCCGAACGGCTGGCCGAGGTTCGCCAGGAGCGACGCCCCAATAGCCGTTACGCTTCCCTGGAGAACTGCCGACACGAGGTCGCGGCCGCCGAGGCGATGATGCGTCGGGAGGGTATCGGTTGGCTGTCGAGTACGACCAAGTCCATCGAAGAGATCGCCACCACAGTCCTGCAGCAGATCGAACAGCGCCGTGGCTGATCTGGCCGAGGCTCGCAGCATCGTCAGTCGATGCAAAGCCGCTGTCGATGCTGCTCGTACAGGCAAATCGAGGCTGCGACGCCTACGTTGAGAGACTCGATGTCCGCAGACTGCTCGATGGCGAGCCATTCGATCGCTGCGCCTTCGAGCGGCACGTGGTCGAGGCCCCGCCCTTCCTGCCCGAAAAGCCAGATGCTCGGACCCGTCAAGATGGCCTGTCGAATGCTGCGGGATGCATGGGAGGAGGTCGCCCGCAACGGAATCCGGGCGCGCGCGAGGAGTCGTTCGAGCGCCCAGTCCGTGTGAATGTCGAGGATGACATGCCCGCCCATCGCCGCGCGCAGCACCTTCGGAGACCATAGATCAACACATCCCGGAGCCGCCAGGACCGTTCGGATACCGAACGCCAGTGCGCTTCGCAGAATGGTACCGACATTGCCAGGGTCCTGCAGCGCGTCCAGGTAGATGGCATCTTGCCCGATGATGTCCAGGCCCTTCGGCTCGGGCAGCGCCACGACCGCGATCGGCCCCTGACTGTTGTCGAGGCTCGAGACCCGCAGGAATAGCCCTGGATCGAGCACAAAGCTTTCGACGTCGAGCGTGCTCAATCGCGCTTGCAGAGGCTCTTCGGGTCCTGCATCGGATCGCCAGTACAGCTCCCGTAATTGCTCGGGGCGGTGCATGAGCCAGCTCTGAAGCAGGTGTTCGCCTTCGATGACCGCACAGCGCTCGCGACGCCTGGCCGATGCCCGCTCGGTGAGCGAATGCAGGCGACGCAATCGTGCATTGGCCCGTGAATGGATCGGGGTGATGGTCGTACTCAAGGCAGCAAACGCCCCTGGGCCTGCTCGATCGCCGCTCGAACCGGCGCGAAGCTTCGGCGATGCTCGGGCGTGGGGCCGAGCCTGCGCAAGCAATCGAGGTGCTCGGCGCTGGGATATCCCTTGTGCCGGTCGAAGCCGTACTCGGGATGACGTACGTGGAGAACGCGCATGGACTGGTCGCGCTCGGTCTTCGCAAGAATTGACGCAGCAGAAATCGCCGGTTCCAGCGCGTCACCGCGAACCAGCGTGCGCACGAGACAGGGCAGATGCGGCGCGCGATTGCCGTCGACTAAGGCGAGCGATGGCTGGGGCTGTAGTTGCAGCACCGCCCGCCGCATCGCGAGCAGGGTTGCCTGCAGAATGTTCAATCGATCGATCTCATCGACACTTGCACTCGCACAAGCCCAGGCCAAGGCCCGCTCGCGGATCTGGGTCGCCAGGCGCTCGCGTCGGCTTTCGCTGAGCTGTTTTGAGTCGCGCAGCCCCTCGATCGGTCGCTCTGGATCGAGGATCACAGCCGCGGCGTAGACCTCGCCCGCCAGGGGACCTCGCCCTGCCTCATCAACCCCGCAGACCAAAGGCGTGAGCGGCGCTATCACTGGGACTGGGCTCATCAGCGTACCAGCGAGAGGATGGCTTCGGCGCTGCGCTCGGCACACCCCTGCCTCAGGCTCGAACCCAGTGCAGCAAAGCGCTGCTGCAGCCGCTCGCTCGAAGCGGGCGATTCGATCCACGCCATGAGGGCATCGGCGAGCGCTCGAGGATTCGCCTGCTCCTGGAGCAGTTCCGGAACCAGCGATTCGCCGGCGAGGATATTCGGCAATCCGATCCAGGGCAGGTAGGCGCGGGGCCGCATCAGTCGATAGTTCAGTGCGCCCATACGGTAAGCGATCACCATGGGTCGCCCAATCAAGGCCGCCTCGAGCGTCGCCGTCCCGCTGGCGACGAGCACCACATCAGCCGCAGCCATCGCAAGATGGGACTGGCCTGAGACCAGGGTCAGCGACAGCCCTTGGGGAAGATGTTCCCGGGCCGCCAGAGCGCGCAGGCGAAGATACAGGGACGGCGAGGCAGCCGGGATCACGAAACGCAGGCCAGGTCGCCGCCGATGGAGCTCGATCGCTGTCTGAATGAAGGTTGACCCCAGATGGCGAACCTCATCGACCCGGCTCCCGGGAAGCAGCGCGACCACCCCGTCAGTGGCTTCGTCCAGTCCCAGGCGCCGACGCGCCGGGCCAGGATCTTTGACCGGCAGCAGCATGTCGGCGATCGGATGGCCGACGTAGGTGGCGGCAATGCCCGCCTCATCATAGATGGCCTTTTCGAATGGAAAGACGAGGAGCATGTGATCGACGGCGCGTCGGATGCGTTCCATCCGCTCCCGGCGCCACGCCCAGACCGACGGGCTGACAAAATGCACCGTGCGCGTGCCCTGGCGCCGCAGGCGCTCCTCTAATCCGAGATTGAAATCGGGTGCATCGATCCCAACGAAAACTCCCCCGCCGATGAATTCCGGTAGCCGGCGAGCAAGGCGCGCGCGCAGCGCGAGCAGCGAGGGCAGCCGCTTCAAAACCTCGGCGTAGCCCATCACCGAAAGGCGCTCGATATCGGCCCAGCAAGTGAGGCCTTCGGCCCGTAGGGCTGGACCGCCGACCCCTGCCGCTTCCACGCTGCCGACGGCGCGCTTGAGACCCCCCAGCACTGCAGCTGCCAGCATGTCGCCAGAGCGCTCCCCTGCCACCATCCCGACCTTGAGCGCCTGACCGGCGGTTCGAACGACCATCAGCGCACGATGCCGCGAGTCACCCGGGCCAAAAAGCCACTCAGGGTGTCCAGATCGGAGGCCGCTTCGGTCGAGTCCTGCGCCATCGCGGCAATCTGCTTCCGGGCCTCCTCAAACACGAGCCCCTGCTTGTAGAGGACCTTGTAGGCGCGGCGCAGCACCTGAATCCGCTCGGCGCTGAAGCCGCGGCGACGCAGACCTTCGGCATTGAGCCCATGGGCGCTGGCCGTGTTGCCCGACGCCATCACGAAGGGTGGCAAGTCATGGAGGAGTACTGTGCCAGCCCCGGTCATGGCGTGGGCACCGATCTGGCAGAACTGATGAACCTGGGTGCAGCCCCCCAGGATCGCCCAATCTCCCACTTGAACGTGTCCTGCGAGATTGGTGGTGTTGGCGAAGATCGCGTGATCGCCGATACGGCAATCATGGGCGATGTGGACATAGGCCATGACCCAGTTGTCGCTGCCAATCTCGGTACACCCCTGATCCTGGACGGTCCCGCGATTGACGGTGACGCATTCTCGAAAGGTGTTGCCCGTACCGATCCTGAGACGAGTGGGCTCGCCTCGGTATTTCTTGTCCTGGGGAGGCCCGCCGATCGAGGAGAATGGATGAAAGCGATTGCCAGCGCCTATCTCGCACGGGCCCTCGATGACGACATGAGCATCCAGTCGGGAACCAACATCAATCCGTACGCCCGCACCGACCACGCAGTAGGGGCCAACCTCGACATCCGGTGCCAGGTCAGCAGCTGGATCGATCAGCGCCGTGGGGTGGATGCGCGTCATCCGCTCAGCCCTGGTTGGCGTCGCTGGACAGACTGCCCTGGACTGGCGCAATCTCGCGAAGGGTGCACATCAACTCGGCCTCGGCGCTGACCTGACCGTCGACCGTGGCTCGCCCCTCGTACTTCCAGATGGAGCGCGCCACGCGGGTGATGGACACTTCCAGGCGCAATTGATCACCCGGGACGACCGGCCGCTTGAAGCGCGCGCCATCGATGCCGACGAAGTAGTACACCGATCGATCATCCGACACTCGCCCCATCGTCTGGAAAGACAAAATGCCGGCGGCCTGCGCGAGCGCCTCGATCTGCAAGACCCCCGGCATGACGGGCATATGGGGGAAATGACCGACAAAATACGGCTCATTCATGGTGACGTTTTTCAGTGCGACGATCCGCCGACCGGGTTCGATCTCGAGGACCCGATCGACCAGAAGAAAAGGATAGCGGTGCGGCAGATGTTCGAGGATGCCTCGGATGTCCAGTGCGCTCATGAGTGATCCTTGAAATGGGCTTCGAGAAGCCGCCAGCGGTTGCGCCAGTCGGGAAGCCTGCGGATGATCGCTCCGGCGCGCTCCCACTCTGCATTGTCCATGAGTGGGAAGACACCGGAATAGAAACCGGGCTGTCGGATCGAACGGGTGACCAGGCTCATGGCCGAAATAGTGACCTGATCGCAGACCTCGAGGTGCCCCAGGATGCCCGCACCGCCACCGATCATGCAATTCGCGCCGATACGCGCACTGCCGGCGATGCCCACGCAGGCCGCGATGGCAGTCCCTGGGCCAATCTGAACGTTGTGGGCGACCTGAATCAGATTATCGAGCTTGCAGCCCGCACCAATCACGGTGTCCTCGAGCGCGCCCCGGTCGATCGCGCAGTTGGCGCCGATTTCGACGTCATCTCCGATCAGCACTCGGCCCAGCTGAGGGATCTTTTCCCAGCCCGAAGGACCCTTGGCAAAACCAAAGCCGTCCGAACCAATCACGGTACCCGAATGCACCACGCAGCGGGCGCCAAGCTCGCAGTCTTCGGCGACTGTGACTCGAGGATGCAGCAAGGTGTCGGCCCCGAGGTAAGCCCGCTCACCAACCGTGCAGCCCTCGCTCACTGTCGTTCGGTCGCCGAGGGTGGCGCCGGCAGCGATGACCGCCAGGGCACCGATTCGTACATCAGCCCCTAGCGTGACGCCCTGACCCACGACGGCTGTCGGATGAATCTTGCGATGGGCGTCAACCTCAGGACGGAGCCGTTCGGCCAGTCGCCGGGCAACTCGGGCATAAGCCAGATAAGGGTCCGCGGTCGCGATCCATTGAGCCTTGCTCGGCAAGTGGCTTGCGAGCTCGGTCGAACAGAGGAACGCTCCAGCCCGACTCGCTGCGGCCTCGGCCGAATGGCGCGCGCTACTCAGGAACGACAGGTCTGCGCGATCGGCCCGATCCAGCGCTGCCAGCCGGGCAATACCAAACTCGGGATCGCCATGGATGGGCGCGCCATCAAGCCAGCTGGAAATCGTTGCCAGGGTGACGAGCCGGTCGAGGCGTCTCATGCCCTGGAGCCCGGCGCGCAGGAGACTGGGGGCCGCTCGCCGAGGTGACCTACTTGCCCGCCGCAGGGTCGGCGAGGGCCTTCAGGACGCGCTCGGTGATATCAATCCGGGGGCTGGCATAAACCGCCTCTTGGAGAATGAAGTCAAAGCGCTCCTTCTCAGCGATCTGCCGGATCACCCGATTCGCACGCTCGACCACCTGCGCGAGCTCCTCGTTGCGGCGCTGGTTCAAGTCCTCTCGAAACTCCCGCTGCCGGCGCTGAAACTCCTTGTCGAGGTCGGCAATCTCCCGCTGCCGCCGGGTTCGCTCCGATTCGGCGAGCACCGTGGCATCGCGATCGAATTTCTCGCTGATCTGCTTCAAACGGGCAGCCATGTCCTGCAGCTCCCGCTCTCGTTTGCTGAACTCGGTCTGCAGCTTCTGCTGAGCGGCCAACGCAGGAGCGGCATCGCGCAGCAGGCGCTCGGTGCTGACAAAGCCGATCCGAGGGGCCTCCTGGGCATGGACGTGAGCCAGCCCGGTGCTTAGGACGACGAAAACCCCGATCACGGGGATCAGCGTGCGCGCGAATTTCATGCTCAATGAACTCCAGATATCGTCAGATGATTGTCGCACAAGCCAGAATCAAAACGCCGTGCCCAGCTGGAACTGGAAGGGCTGGGTCCGGTCGCCCGGACGAACGGTCAGGGGCCGCCCCAAGCTAAGCTTCATGGGGCCGATGGGCGTGAACCAGTTGATTCCGAAGCCCGCCGAAGCCCGAAGCTGCGACAGATCGACGTTGTCGACCGTGAAGACGTTGCCCACATCCGTGAACAGGAAACTGCGGATCGAACGGTCCGAGCCGGTGCCTGGGAAGGGGAAGATGAATTCGGCACTGCCGACCACGCGCACCTGTCCGCCCAAAGGAACCTGGCGGTAGCCCCCGTAGGGCAGCTGATCGATCTGGGAAGGTCCCAGCGCGCTGGTGTCACAGCCCCGCACCGAACCGATCCCGCCCGCATGGCGGTTCTCGAAGACGGGGGACA
>CAZAVT010000157.1:0-2859 GCA_964488395.1 uncultured Burkholderiaceae bacterium
ATCCGGCCCGCCCGCACCTATCCGGAGTTGCCGCAAAAAGTGGGCGCCTTCGATCTTGTGGTGGTCCGCGAAAACACCGAGGGTTTCTACGCTGACCGGAACATCGAGTCCGGCGGCAGCGAGATGTTGATTACCCCCGATGTGGTGGTGTCACTGCGCCGGATCACTCGCCTGTGCTGTGAGCGGGTCGCCCGCTCAGCCTTCGAATTGGCCCGCAAGCGCCGACGCCAGCTCACCATCGTGCACAAGGCCAATGTGCTGAGGCTCGGTGACGGCATGTTTATCGAGAGCTGCCATAAGATCGGCGCGGAGTACCCAGAGGTGACCATCGACGCGGTGATCGTCGACGCCATGATGGCGCACGTGGTCCGCGCGCCTGCGCGCTTCGACGTGATCGTCACCACCAACATGTTCGGGGATATCCTGTCCGACCTCACGGCCGAGCTCTCGGGCAGTCTCGGCCTCGGCGGCTCGATCAACGCGGGCGACCGCTACGCCATGGCGCAGGCAGCCCACGGATCGGCACCCGACATCGCCGGGCGGGATTGCGCCAATCCCTTCGCGCTCATCCTGTCAGCCGCGCAGCTTCTCGGCTGGCATGGCCAGCGAAAAGCCAATGCTGCGTTCGATGCTGCCGCAAAGGCGATCGAGGACGGCGTCGCACAGGCCATCCGCGAGGGGGACACCACGCCGGATATCGGTGGCTCACTCGGCACCGCAGCCGTCGGCAGCGCGCTCGCCCGACGACTGCAAAAAGCCGCCTGATTTCAGACCTGACCCGTGACCGACCGCTCGGAGCGAGCCATGCAAGCAGACACCTTCGACCTGATTCTCACCAATGCCACCGTGATCGATGGCCAGCGCAGCCCGCGCTTTACCGCGGACATCGCCGTTCGGGGTGACCGGATCGCCGAAGTCGGTAAGCTCTCCGACCGGGTGGCGCGCCAGCGGATCGACCTTGCTGGCAAGGTTGTCGCGCCGGGCTTCATCGACGCCCACACCCACGACGATCTCGCGCTCCTGCAACAACCCTCCCTGCCCGCGAAGCTGAGCCAAGGTATCACCACGGTCGTCACGGGCAACTGTGGCGTTTCGATCGCGCCCGTCGATTTTGGCGGGCGCAAGCCCACGATCCCGATGGACCTGTTCGACCCCACCGGCGAAGCCTTCCGCTACCCGACCTTCGGCAGCTACGTTCAGGCGCTCGAACGCTCGCCCGCGGCGCTCAACGCGGCGCTGCTCGTTGGGCATACCGCCCTTCGAGTCGATGCCATGGACGATCTGTCGCGAACGGCCAATGCAAACGAGATCGCACGGATGCGAGCACGCGTCGACGAGGCGCTCGATGCCGGTGCGATCGGCGTTTCAACCGGCCTCTTCTATGAGCCCGCCATCGCCGCGACGACCGAGGAAGTGATCGAGGTCTGCCGACCGATGCAGCGCCGCGGCGGCATCTACTGCACCCATATGCGTAACGAAGCCGAAGGCGTGATCGACTCGCTCGAGGAGACCTTCCGGATCGGCGCGGAGCTCGGCATTCCGGTCGTGGTCTCGCACCACAAGATCATGGGTCGGCCGAATTTCGGCCGATCGGCGCAGACCTTGCCACTGATTGCAGAGCGGATGAAACGGCAGAAGATCTGCCTGGACTGCTATCCCTACGCTGCCTCGTCGACCATCTTGTCCTGGCACCGCGCCCGCATCGCCAACAAGGTCCGGATCACCTGGTCGCGCCCGCACCCCGAGTACAACGGTAAGGACCTGGCGGAGGTCAGCCAGAAGATGGGCCTGTCCGTTGAGGAAACCGTCTCACGTCTGCTACCCGCAGGCGCCATCTATTTCTCGATGCATGAGGACGACGTGCAGCGCATCCTCGGCTTTGACGAGACGATGATCGGCTCCGATGGCCTACCGCACGATGCACGGCCCCATCCGCGCCTCTGGGGCAGCTTCCCGAGGGTACTTGGCCACTACAGCCGGGGACTGGGACTCTTTCCGCTGGAGACGGCGGTCTGGAAGATGACCGGTCTCACCGCCGCCAATTTCGGCCTCAGCGATCGGGGGGTGATCCGCCCTGGTGCCTTTGCCGACCTGACAGTCTTCGACCCCGACACAGTGGGCGATGCGGCGACTTTCGAGGACCCCGAGCGGCCCTCAACCGGCATCGAGCAGGTCTGGGTCAATGGCAGCCTCGCCTGGTCCGATGGCGCAGCGACGGGCGCGCGGACCGGTCGCGTGCTCCGCCGTTCCTGAGGCTCACCATGGTGTCCTCACCTCTGGCAAACGCGGTCGCCGCCCTGAGCGGTCGGGCCGCTAGCCTCTTCGAGGCCCTGCGCGCTGGCAGCATCGACCCGGAGCGCGGCGGCGTGACCCGGGACACCTATGGCGCTGGCGAGCACTTCGCGCATCGACTCGTGGCCAGTGTCGGCGCGGAGCTGGGTCTGGAGGTCCATGAGGACGGCCTACTCAATACCTACCTGACCTGGCCCGGAGCCGATCGCGCTGCACCCGTCCTGGTCGTGGGTTCGCACCTGGACTCCGTGCCCGGCGGCGGCAATTTCGATGGTGCCGCCGGCGTCGTGGCGGGCCTCCTCGCGATCGAGGCCTTACGAAACGCGGGCGTGCGTCTGACTCGCGACCTGACGGTCATGGGG
Organism: uncultured Burkholderiaceae bacterium; assembly: GCA_964488395.1. Classification (GTDB taxonomy): domain Bacteria; phylum Pseudomonadota; class Gammaproteobacteria; order Burkholderiales; family Burkholderiaceae_E; genus SYIM01. Next base: position 2,655 of record CAZAVT010000157.1, read on the forward strand.
ATCCGCGCCGAAGAGAGCCTGTGGTTCCAGCACTCCTACATCGGCAGTCGCGGCGCACTGGGGCTGCTCAAGCCCGAAGCGCTTGCCAACCGACGGATCGATACTGGACGAACGCTCGAGGAGCATCTTCGGGAGGCGGGCGGCGACCCCCTGGCCGTCCGCGAGGCTCGCCGCCACCTCAAGCGCGAACGAATCGAGGCTTTCC
>CAZAVT010000157.1:2869-8302 GCA_964488395.1 uncultured Burkholderiaceae bacterium
GCCCAGCCTCGCCGAAAGCGGTCATGCAATCGCCATCTGCCAGGCGATCCCCGGTAATTTCCGACACGCTCGTGCCCGTATCGTCGGCGAGTATGGTCATGTCGGATTACCGCGACGCTTCAGGCGCGATGCGGCGCTCGCTGGAGCCGATCTGTTCGTGCGGCTCGATCAGCTCTGGGCGCAATGGGATGCGGCACAGCGCCCAATGGCCTTCACGATCGGCGAATTCCACACCGATGCCGAACGCCACGGACTGACCATCGTACCTGGCGAGTTTCACTTCAGCCTGGACGTGCGTGCCTACCGGCAAGACGACTTGGCCGAGCTCGAAACGGCCTTTCTCGAGATCGTGCGCGAGGTCGAAATCACCCGCCGGGTGAAAATTGATCTGGGTCCCCGCGCCAGCGCGCCAGCCGCCCCAGCCGACCCGCTCATCAGCGCCCAACTCGCCGAATGTGCCCACTCGTTAGGCCTTGAAGCCCCGCCCCTGCTGAGCCCGGCCTCGCACGACTCTGCGGCTTTTTTCGCGGCTGGTGTTCCCTACGGCTTTGTCTTTATCCGCAACCCGAACGGCAGCCATCACGCCGAGGAGCGGATGGACCTCGAGGATTTCCTGCAGGCCACCGCTGTGCTGACCGAGTATCTCGCCAGCCGCCACGCTCAGGCCTGAGCGAGGCCGGCCGCCCAGTCGGGCTCGACCCAGACGGTCTCTGGATCGAGGGGCCACACCGGTCGGGGTAAACGCTTGAACGGGACGTTGCGCAGATTGGGGGTGGTGAGACCAGGGCTGTCCACATCGACGATCCGGTCATCAGGAAAGAACTCATCAAAGCCCGCGCGATAGTGTCCGCGACTCTTGACGATCACCACTCGAGCGGCCGGGATGTCGACACCCAGAGCCTCCAGCATCACCGGGTCGCACAGTTGCCGCCTGAGGCTCCCGACCGCAACCCGCATGCCACTGTCGACGAACTCGAGCAGAGCCGATGGTCCCATCGAGAACTCACGCCCCTGCAGAATGCCGCGCCGGCCGACCAAGGCACCATCGTGCAGGCTGCACACCCTCACCCGCGCTCGATAGCGTTCGGAAAACGGGCTGTCCTCGGTCGAATTGAACTCGGCATCAAACTGCGCCCCCACACCCAATGCGTGGGCGCGGCTCGCGAGCGGCGGATCGACAAAGACACCCAGCACCACACCGGGCAAACCGGAGGCGTGGAACGCCTTGAGCAGCCAAGCGGTATTGCCGCGACCACCGCCGCCGGGATTGTCGGCCACGTCGGCAAAGAGCATGGGCAGACGTGCGGCACGCGCCATTTCGACCGCACGATCGACCTCGACCATGTCCGGCACATAGCGTGCCCGATCGGCCCAGCCTGCGCGAGCAAGCTCGAGCGCGCAACGACGAGCAGCCGCAAGATCGCCACGGGCGGTCACGGTGATCGTGACCCCGCACTTGGGCAGGTCGGCGAACACGAATCCAGCGGCCACCGAAACCGCCGCGATCGGCCCTTCGCCGGGACGCTGGATCCGAGACACGCCCTGACGGACCAGATCCGCGTAGGGGCCGCGTGCAGTCAGCAGCGTGACCGACGGCGGGGTCAGGGGCAGCCGGATATATGCGGTCTTGGGCTTCATGCCAGCAAGCATTTCGCGGATCAGTCGAGCGGCATCCTCGGCGCGCTCAGCCTGGTCGACATGCGGATTGGTGTGATAGCTGAGCAGTGCATCGATCGCGAGAACCGTGCGTTCGGAAACATTGCAGTGCAAATCATGGGTCACCACGATCGGAATGCCCGGCCCCACGAGTGACCGAAGCATCTCCATCATGACCGCCTCGGAGTCGTCCTCCCCAACGACCGCCGAGGCACCGTGGTTGTTGACGTAGATGGCATCGACCGGCAGCGCTGCCTGCAGACTTGCGCGCGCCTTGGCCATGAACTCGGACCAGACCTCAGCGGCGGCAGGCCCCCCTGGCGGCGCGCCGATGACGATGAGCGGAACGGGCTGCCAGGCGCCTGTCCGATCCATCTCGCGAAAAAAGCCCGGAACCTCGCGCGGCAGGTTGCTCGAACCCCGTGCGAGCCGGGTGATCTCCTCGCCTTCGCGCCAGCACGCCGCAACGAAATCGTCCCGGGTCGTGACAGGCGCAAAACGATTGGTCTCGAGGTGAAAACCGACGATGGCAACGCGCGGGGCGCTCATGGATGTCCTCCGGAAAGGGGTCGATGACTCGAGGCGGGCGGCTGCCAGCGATCAGGTCCGGCGCAATCCGAAAAACAGCGGCATCTGCGGCTGAAAATCGGTCCACTCAGCCCGCAGGGCTGAAACCGTGTACCGGGCGCCCACCGGCACATAAGGCACATCCTCGAGGACCTGTAATTGCAGCTCGCGGCAGATCTTCTGCTGGGACGCGAGGTCGGGCGCATTGAACCAGTCGGTGCGCAATTGCTCGATTCGGTCGCTGGTCGGCCAGCCAAACCAGGCCTTCTGGCCGCTGCCACGGATCGCAAGATGGCCGGCCGGATCGAGGTTATTGGGCCCTGTCGTCGCCGTGAAGGCGACATTCCAGCCGCCCTTGTCGGCCGGGGCCTGGCTGTTGCGGCGCTGCATCTTGGTCCCCCAGTTCATCGCCTGAAGATCGGTCTTGATCCCCAGCTTCTTGAACAGTTCCACGGTGACCAGTGCGCAGGTATGGAATTCCGGATAGTCGACCGGATCCATGATCACTACCGGCTCGCCCTTGTAGCCGGAGGCCTTGATCATTTCGATCGCCTTTTTGAGATCGCGCTTGCCGCGGATCTTTTCGATCCCCGCGTTACTATCGAGCGGCGAACCGGGTACGAACACTGCGTAAGGGCTGTAGTACTCGGGGTACTCGGGTCCGTACATCGCGAGCAGATATTCGTTCTGATCCACGGCGGCCAGCATCGCCTGCCGCATCAGCTTACTGTTGAAGGGGGGCGTGAGGTGGTTGAAGCGCATCAGCGCCTGAGAGGGCAGCGTGCGCTTGATGAGCCTCACGCGCTTGTCCTTGGCAAGCACCGGGATGAAGTCCGAGGGCACGGTCTCGATCCCGTCGATCTCGCCATTTTGAAGCGCTGCCACAGCAGTCGCCTGATCGGGAATGATCTGCCACCGAACCTGATCGACGTTGACCAGCTTGGGGCCTGCGGTGAATTCGGCCTTGCCACCGGTGCGCGGCACATAGTCGGCAAACCGCTGATACACCGCATGCGAACCGGAGACCCACTGGTCAGCGGCAAAACGGAACGGGCCCGAGCCGATCGCTGAACGAACCTGCTGATTCTCGGGGGTCTCCGCGAGCTTCTCCGGCATGATGATCGCCGTGCTGCCGGAGGGGCGAGCCAGCGCATGCAGGATCAGAGGAAAGGGGCGTTTCAGCTGGAACTGGATCACCGTGTCCGAGATCGCCGACAGGTCCTCGGTCGCCTCCATCAGGGAACCGCCCATCAGGTCACGCTTGGCCCACCGGCGAAGGCTCGCCACTGCATCCTGCGCCCTCACCGGCGTACCGTCATGGAATTTGAGTCCATCCCGCAGGGTGATCTTCCAGAGGAGCCCGTTGTTCTCCGACGTATGGCCGGCAGCCATTTGCGGGTGCGGCTGGTATTCGTTGTCCAGCCCGTAAAGCGTATCCCAGACTAATTGGGCATGGATGTTGGTGATGAACACCGTGCTAAACACCGGATCGAGAATTGCCAGGTCCGCATGGGGCACCCAGCGGAAGACTCGGGAGCGGGCAGGCGCCTGAGCGCGCGCGATCGCGGGCATGGAGAGGGCAGCGGCTGAAACCTGGGTAGCGGCGAGGAAACGTCGACGATCCATCACGGAACTCCTTGAACGTGCGGTCGGTTGCGATGCAGATACGGGTACGACTAGAAATGATGCCCGACCGGGTGGCGAGCGACAAAATGGCCCGGCCCGACCTCGACCAGCGGCTTGACCACTGGCTGGTCGCCGAGGGCGCGCGCCGGACTGGGGATCTCGCTCACCTCGAGCGAGTAGGTTCGTCGCCTGGACGGATCAGGCATTGGCACGGCAGCCATCAGCTTGCGGGTGTAGGGATGCTGAGGATTCTCGAAAATCGCCCGCCGCGGACCGATCTCGACAATCTGACCCAGGTACATCACCGCCACGCGGTGACTGATTCGCTCGACCACTGCCATGTCGTGCGAAATGAAAAGATAGGACACGCCCAGCTGGTGCTGAAGATCGATCAGCAGGTTGACGATCTGCGCCCGAATGGAGACATCGAGCGCCGAAACCGCCTCGTCGGCGATCACCACCTTAGGGTCGACCGAAAGCGCTCGCGCGATGCAGATCCGTTGTCGCTGCCCACCGGAAAATTCGTGCGGCCAGCGCGACGCCGTGGCGGGATCCAGACCAACCCGTTACATCAACTGCCAGACCCTACGGTCAGCTGCGGCGCCATTGGCGAGGCCCTGGATCAACAGGGGTTCCTTGATGCAATCGCCTACTCGCATGCGCGGATTGAGCGAGGCAAACGGATCCTGGAACACAAACTGCATGTTTCTGCGCAGCTGACGCAGGGCTCTGCGGTCACCGACTCGGAGCGCTTGCCCCTCGAATTCGACGACGCCGCTCTTGACCGGCACGAGACGCACCAGCGAGCGGCCCGTCGTCGTCTTGCCACAGCCTGACTCGCCCACCAGGGCGAGCGTTTCACCTTCGTGGAGGTCGAACGAGACCTGCTCGACGGCATGGATCCGCCGCGTCACTCGCGAAAAGATGCCGCTTCGCACATCAAATCGGGTCACCAGGTCCCGAACCCGGAGAACGACGCGATCGCCAGCGGGTCGGCCGGCTGCGCGTGCCGACGCCGGATCGTCGCCGAGCTCAAACCGCGCGGGTACGTCGGTTCCATTCATCGAGCCCAACCGAGGCACCGTTGCCATCAACATCCGGGTGTAGGGATGCTCGGGCGCCCCGAAGAGCGGATGTACCGCATTGCGCTCGACCACCTCGCCGTGGCGCATCACCATGACCCGATCGGCGATCTCCGCAACGACCCCCATGTCATGGGTGATGAAGATCACCCCCATGCCCAGCTCGCGCTGCAGTTCTCTGATCAATTGCAGGATCTGCGCCTGGATCGTCACATCGAGCGCGGTCGTGGGCTCATCGGCAATCAGGAGCGCCGGACGGCAGGAGAGCGCCATCGCGATCATGACCCGCTGACGCATACCCCCGGAAAGCTGATGGGGAAAGCGGCGCATGACCGCCGCCGCGTCGGGAATACGAACCTGATCGAGCATGCGGCGCGCCGCCGCCTCGGCCTCGGCAGTGCTGCAGGATCGGTGCAGAAGAATGGCCTCACTGATCTGGGAGCCGACGGTGAACACGGGAATGAGCGAGGTCATCGGCTCCTGGAAAATCATGCCGATATGG
>CAZAVT010000158.1:0-8297 GCA_964488395.1 uncultured Burkholderiaceae bacterium
CTTCGACCTGACCGGCAGTTACCATGCCGCCTTTCTGCATGGCATCGGCTGGAATGGTTTCAATCTGTTGATCGTTGGATTTTTGCTGTTGCGTCGTCGCCGCTGAGGAGCCTCGACTCATGCTGATCAATTGCGTGGCCTATCAGGACGGCCGCAAGCTGGCCGACATCCCGGTGGATGACATCGAAGACTGGCTGCGCCGGCCTGGATGCTTTGTCTGGGTGGCGCTGCGCGACGCCACCCCCGAAGAACTGGCTCAGATGAAGGCGGAGTTTGCCCTCCATGATCTAGCCGTGGAGGATGCTCGAAACGGTCATCAGCGCCCCAAGGTGGAGGAGTACGGCGACACCCTTTTCGTGGTCATGAAGCTCCCGGAGTCGCGCGACGGTCAGATTGACACGGGCGAGGTCGCCATTTTCGTGGGAACTAATTTCGTCCTCTCGGTGCGCAATAACAGTCAGCAGGGGTTCCTTGGTGTCAGGGCACGGTGTGAACGCGAACCCGAACTCCTCCGGCAGGGCGCTGGTTTCGTGCTTTACGCGCTCATGGACGCCGTGGTCGACCGATACTTCCCCTTGCTGGATCAACTCGAGACGGACCTCGAGGAAATCGAAGCCCAGATTTTCGACCGGGGCGCCGGCCGCTCAAGCATTCAGCGTCTCTACGATCTCAAACGCCGCGTAATGGTTCTGCGCCACGCGGTTGCGCCGCTCGCCGAAGTCGCGGGCAAGCTACACGGCGGTCGTGTACCTGAAGTTTGCCAGCGCAGCCAGGAATATTTTCGGGATGTTCATGACCATCTGGTTCGCATCAATGCGGCCATCGACGGCATCCGCGACACGATCGGCACCGCCCTCCAGGTGAACCTTGCGATGGTCACGATCGAGGAGTCCGAAACGACCAAGCGGCTTGCGGCCTGGGCTGCGATTTTTGCGGTATCCACGGCGCTCGCAGGGATCTGGGGCATGAATTTCGACCACATGCCAGAGCTCAAGTGGGAATGGGGCTATCCCATGGCGCTTGCCTTGATCGCGTCCGCCTCGGGCCTATTGTTCTGGCGGTTTCGCCGCGCCGGTTGGCTCTGAGCGCAGCGCGGGCTTAGGTTTTTTCAGGCTGCGGCCCAGGCCAGCGTAGCGCAGGAGCTCTGCCCACAGCAGGCTCAGCCCGCCCAAACCGACCGCGAGCCCAAACTGGAGCCAGGGGAGGGCATCGAAGCCCAGCAAGTCCCGGATCCATGGAATCTGAAGTGTGGCGACCAGCAACGCAGCAGCGCCAGCGATCACCCACCAGAGACTGGCGTTGGGCCGGGACAGCGATTGCCAGAGCGAGCGCTCGGGTGCTCGGTTGGACAGGATCAGAGAGAGGTTGCCCGCGACCAGGGTAGCAAAGCCAAAGGCGCGAGCCTGCTCTTCGTTGAGATGTTCGATTGCCCAGCCAAAGCCGAAACCCACCAGCACCAGGACCCCCAGCCCTTGCGAGAGGCCGAGGATCATCATCCCTTGGGTGAGCAGCGGCGTGCGAGTGTCTCTCGGAGGCCGCTTCATCAGTTGTTGCTCCGCTGGTTCGCCTTCAAAGGCAACCGAGCAGGCTGGGTCGATGATCAGTTCCAGCAGGGCGATGTGCATCGGCAGCAAGAGGGGAGGCCAACCCATGAAGAGTGGCAGCAGCGCCATCCCCGCAATCGGGACGTGCACCGCAAGCGCGTAACGCATCGCCTTACGCAGGTTGTCAAAGATACGTCGACCTTCGCGCAGCGCCTCGACCATGGCGCTGAACTGGTCGTCGACCAGAACCAACGAGGCCGCTTCACGAGCGACATCGGTTCCGCGTCGCCCCATGGCGATGCCCACATGCGCAGCGCGCAGCGCCGGCGCGTCGTTGACACCGTCACCCGTCATGGCGACCACCTCACCCGACGCCTGCAAAGCCTGTACGATGCGCAACTTCTGACTCGGCGAAATACGCGCGCAAAGCCGTGTCTCAGTGATCCGCCGCTGCAATCCGGCGTCATCAAGGCTCGCGATCTCATCCCCGGTCAAGACGTCGGCACCGGCCTCTGCGATACCTGCCGCCACGCCGATCGCAAGCGCCGTCGCCGGATAATCACCAGTGACCATAAGCACTCGGACCCCGGCACTTCGACACTCGCTGACCGCAGCGCTGACCTCAGGGGCGATGGGATCCTCCAAGCCCAGAAGGCCCAGGAATTCAAATTGAAGGTCGCCGAGCGTCGTTGGCCAGGGCTCGCCTCGGCCACTGGACTGCGCAACGGCGAGAACTCTGAGTCCAGCAACAGCCAGCTGATCGGCGTTGCGGAGGAGCCGGGCACGCTCTGCGGGTGTAAGGCCACACAGTTTGGCGATTGCTTCAGGCGCGCCCTTCGCGGCCACGATGCCCGCTGCTGTGAGCGGCGAATCAGGGTTCATCCAGACCTGACCCATCGCCCGAACTTCAGGCTCGAGCGGGTAACACTTCAACAGGCGCCAGGATCGCCAGCGGCCGCTTGAATCCGGCAGGTACTGCGTACCCAGCCGATGAAGCGCCTGCTCCATGGGGTCAAACGGATCAACCACGCTTGCCAAGACCGCCATCTCAACCAGCGGGTGAAACGCATCGGGCAGCCCGGCTACCGGTCCTTGGTCGAGGGTGATGGATTGATCCAGAGCCGAGCCGCCTGCAATCAGATGAGTCACGCTCATCCGGTTCGCCGTCAAGGTGCCGGTCTTGTCGGTACAAAGGACGGTGGTGGCTCCGAGTGTTTCGATCGCCTGTATCCGACGTGTCAGAACGCCCGAGTTCGCCAATCGACGGGCGCCGAGCGCCGGAAAGATCGTCATGACCACCGGATATTCCTCAGGCAGCATGGCCATCGCGAGCGCGATGCCAGCGAGCGTCGCTTGCAGCCAATCACCCGTGATCAAACCGTGCATCGCAATCAGCCCGAGACTGATCGCGATCGCCAAAATCGCGAGCCGTCGCACCAACTGCGTCACCTGTCGCTCAAGGGGCGACGCCTCTCCTGCGAGGCTCGCCAGGCTCTGACCGATCCGACCCATTTCGCTGCGCGGACCGGTCGCGATGACGCGTACGATGGCCGCTCCCCGCACGACCAGCGTGCCGGCAAAAACCCTTGGGGATGGTTCTCCTACCTGCCTGCAGACCTCCCACGCGAGGACGTCAAGCCGACCTTGCAGGGCTGATTCGTCCGGCGTTGCTGCGCGCTTTTCAACGGGGACCGACTCGCCAGTGAGCAAGGATTCGTCGACCCGCAGACCATCCACCTCAAGGGCCAACGCGTCGGCAGGGATCCTGTCGCCTTCGCCCAATTTCAAGAGATCGCCTCGAACCACCGCAGCGCCTGCGATCCGCTGGGGCCGGCCGTCGCGAATGACCAGCGCCCGTGGACTGCTCAGATCGCGCAGGGACTCAAGGGTGCGTTCGGCGCGCCCCTCCTGAATGAGGGTCATCGCGAGCGTGACCAGGACGAAGGAAAAGAGCGTCAAGCCCTCCTGAAAATCGCCTATGGAGAGATAGATGAGCCCTGCCAGCAGCAGGAGCAGGAACATCGGCTCACGCAGCGTCTCCCGCGCGATGGTCAGCAGCTTGCGGCGCCCACCACCGGGTAACGCGTTGGGCCCCTCCTCGGCGAGGCGCGCTGCCGCCTCTGCCGAGGACAAACCGGTCGTGATGGCCGCCTGCGCGGGGGAGGGTGGAGCGTCAACAGCCCGCCGGACGGGTGCCGCGTGTGGATGGAGCGTCAAGCGTGCTGATCCTATCGTCGCGCCAGGCAACGATCAGATCACGCGCGGTGGGTCGGTACCCTGGCGTCGATGAAGAAAGGCACGCTTACCCTACAGCCAACCGACGCCCGGTCGCGCTTGGCTCTTGAGCGGCCGCCAAGAGATCAGGCGCGCTTAGACGGCTCCAGTCAGTCCCTGACGCACGCCGTTCACCCATTGCTGGGCCGCTGCCATCAGGAATCCGATGTCCGTTTGCGTGGTCAGGAAGCGAGCGCCATTTCGGACCGCATTCAACTGCCGATCGACATTGCGGTTGCCGCCGCAACCCGCGAATTTTCCATGCCGGTTCGCGACCTCAATCACGCGAGCCTGCGCTGCAACGATCTCAGGGTCCTCGAATTGACCCGGCTTGCCGATGTTCGCCGCGAAATCGTTGGTGCCCATGTGAATCACGTCGATCCCGGGGACGGCGCAGATCTCCTCGATGTTGGCAAGACCCTCCGCGGTCTCGATCATCAGCACCAGGAGGCAAGCCTCATTCAGCGCGGGGACGGCCTGCGTCAATGGGATGCCGCGATAGTCGAAGTGGGGATAGCCTCCGACGACGCTTCGCTTGCCCTGCGGCGCGAAGCGACAGGTCTCGACCGCGCGGCGCGCGTCCGCGGCCGTATTGACATCCGGATAGACGATTCCCGTGACGCCATTGTCCAGGAGGAGAGATACGTCCGGATCGTCGATGCCTTTCACGCGGACCAGCGGCGCGATCCCGATCGCGAGCGCCGTCTGGGCAATGTGCTGAATGGTCTCGAGGTTATAGATCGAATGCTGGGTATCGATAAAGATGAAATCGTGGCCGCTCGCCTTGGCGATCCGGGCAATGTCCGCGGAGCGACCGAGTCGCACTGTCATGCCCAGGGCGACTTCTCCCGCGCGCAGGCGTTCCTTGACGGGGTGGGGGGGGAGTAATGCACTCATGGAGACACTTTCAAGTCGTGGGTTTGAGAGAGGTTTCAGAATCGGCAAGCCCGATCGAGCGCAACGCCGAGTCGCTCGACGATGGCCTCGAGTTCCTCGTCGGAGACCAGAAACGACGGGGCAAGCAAGACGTGGTCCCCGCGAACGCCGTCGATGGTGCCCCCAGATGGGTAGACGATCAGCCCCAAGTCAAGAGCCGATCGCCGCAACCGGGCATGAACGCGGCAGGCAGGATCGAAAGGCTGCAGGCTCTCGCGATCACCCACCAGCTCGAGGGCCATGAAAAGCCCCCGGCCCCGGATATCACCCACGTACGGGTGATCACCCAGATGCGCTTGAAGAAGGCGACGCAGCACGTGACCCTGCTGGACGCAACGTGCGATGAGCCCTTCTTCATGGACCACTCGCTGCACGGCCAGGGCCGCCGCAGTCGCCATCGGATGACCGATATAAGTGAAGCCATGGCGGAAGCCACCCGCCTGGTCGATCGCTTCGGCGATCGGCGCCCGCACAAGGACCGCGCCGATCGGCTGATAGCCCCCACCCAGACCCTTGGCGAGCGTGACAAGATCCGGCAGCACCTGCTCCTGCTCAAAAGCGTGCCAGCTGCCGGTTCGGCCCATGCCGCACATCACCTCGTCGAGCACGAGAAGCACCCGATGACGATCGCAGACAGCACGGATCTTTTGAAAATAGCCTGCAACCGGGGGTACGGCGCCGGCGGTCGCGCCCACCACGGTTTCCGCGACGAAGCCGGCGACCGTCTCAGGGCCATGCTCGAGGATCGTTCGATCAAGCTCTTCGGCAAGCCGGGTTCCGTAGGCGTCATCGTCCTCCCCCGGGGCCTGCTCGCGAAACGCAAAGCAGGGCGACACATGCGCCACGGACGTGAGCAGGGGCTCGTAAAGCTCCCGTCGCGCGGCATTGCCCCCGAGCGAGAGGGCACCGAGGGTATTGCCGTGATAACTCTGCCGCCGGGCGATGAAACGACGACGCGAGGGTTGACCGGTCGCAACGAAAAAGCTGCGAGCAAGCTTGATCGCCGTCTCAATCGCCTCGGATCCACCCGAAACGAAGTAGACCTTGTCCAGGTCGGCGGGCGAGCGCTCTACCAGCAAGCGCGCCAGCGACTCAGAAGCCTCTGTGGTGAAGAACGCGGTATGGGCATACTCGAGCTGATCAAGCTGGGCTCGCATTGCGGCAAGGACCGCCGGATGCGAATGGCCAAGACACGAAACGGCAGCACCTCCGGACGCATCGAGATAGGTGCGTCCCTGCGCGTCGACAATCGTGCTCCCGATCGCCGACACGGCGATCGGCAATGCTTCGCCCGCGTTGCGCGCGATGATGGGGCTCGGGCCGTTCAAGGCAGAGCCTCAGCGATCCAAATCCTGGCAATCGCGGCACACTCCCTTCACCTCGATCGCGTCCGGACGAAAACCAAGCCGCTGCTCGACCTCACGGGTGAGCAGCGCGACCGGGTCGTGCAGCCGTTGTTCGGTGACGGCGCCACACCGGGTACAGGCGAGCAACAGGGCGTCGTGCGGATGGTCGTGGCCATGCCCGTGCTGGCTGCACACCACGAAGGTGTTGAGGCTGTCGACCCGGTGAACCAGGCCCATCTCGATCAGGAAGTCGAGCGCGCGATACACCGTCATCGGCGCCGCCCGCCCCTGCGCGATCCGCATATCGTCCTGCAGATCGTAAGCCTTGGCCGTCCCACCGCGCTGCAACAGCAGGCGCAGGACTGCACGCCGAAGCGGCGTCAGCTGGGCGCCCCGCTCGGCGCACTGGGCTGCGGCCTCTTCGATCTGGTGGTCGAGGGCCGACAGGCGGCGCGCGGACGGACGGGAGGGTGGTGGCCTAGTGTTTGAGCGCGACACGGAGGAAGGAGCTCTGAGTCATGACCCGCACAGTCTAGTTCAATCCGCGTGGCGCCGCCTGCCACTCCAAAGCAGAATCGCCAGTGCGCAGGCCCCCAGGACCAGTACGATCGACGGTCCGGAGGGCCAATCAACCCACAAGGACAACAGTAATCCCCCGCCGTAGCCGAGCAACCCGACGACCCAGGCGAGGATCCGCCCCCCCTTGGCAAGCTCACCCTCCACCTGGCTGCGAGCCCAGGTCGCCAGGGCTGGCGCAATGAGGCTGGCGAAGACGAGATAAACGCCGGCAACTGGCAGACTCAGGCTCACCAGCACGCCAAACATCGCATAGAAACTTGAATCACACTGAAGCAGGGCTGGCCGCAAAGCGTTCAGCATCAGGAACGCGGTGCTCGCGATGGCAAGCGGAACCAGACTTCCCAGGCTGACCCAGAGAATATCGCCGGCTAGGAGAACACGCAGGCGTTGCGCGCCATGGGGGTCTGCGCTGATCGCGATCAGCGCCAGGGCCGCCGCAAGCGCATGAACCAGACCAATCAGGGCCTCGCGTTGCCCAGGCCACGCCCGGGTCAGAATCGCGATCAGCGCGGAGCCACCGAGCGCCGCAACCATAGCGCCCCAGGACATGGCCGCATCGTTGCCGAACCATAGCCCGGACAGGATCGCGCCGAGCGCTGCGATCTGAGCAATCGCGAGGTCGATGAAAACAATCCCACGCCGCAGGACCTGTGCACCAAGCGGGACATGAGTCGAAAGCACCAGCAGCCCCGCCAGAAGCGGCAAGCCGATCACCGACCACTCATTGACCATTGCCTCGGTCATGAGCCAGACACCGATGGCGAGAGGAGTCGCTGAAGGAGCGTGTCCACCAGCAGCCGCATCAGGCCTTCGGGAGAAGCCGCCTCGCCCTGAGTGGTCAACGTGGAAGGCAATCGAACGAGTGGCCGCCCGATCCGCTCGCTCAGCCAGCGTCCCGACTGGGGATTCTGATAAAGCGCTTGAACAATGGCAGCGGGCGGATCATCCCGGGCCCTCGCCTCGAGCGATCGGAGATGCCCAATGCTTGGGGGCGTCCCCGGAACAGGCTCCAGATCCGCGCTTTGGTAGATCTCAAGCCAGGCAAACAGGTAGGCGAACGTAGAGTGCTCGGCAATCACCGCCAACCCAAACAGCGGACGCGCGCGCTGCGCGAGCTCATGGCTCAGACGTGCCCAGTCGCTCTGCCAGCGCTCGAATCGATCCCGATAGGCCGACTGCGCGGGGGGATCGAGCTGCGCCAGGCGCTCGCTCAGGCGCTTCGCCACCTGCACATAGCGGCGAGGATCAAGGTGAAAGTGTGGATTACCCTCGCCATGCACGTGACCCTGCTGCCGCTGCGAATGGTGATGGGCATCAGGCAGCAAGGCTATGCCATCCGCGGCAAAGAACATTCCAGGCGCACCGGTGAGGACCCGCGAATTTGCCGCCCGCTGCTGTAACAAAGGAAGCCATCCCGCCTCCAGCCCGGCGCCTGTACAAACGGCCAGATCGGCTCTGCGCAAGGCGCTGATCAGCGCCGGTCGAGCCTCGATCTCGTGGGGGTCCTGAGCCTCGTGAGTGGCAACGAAGACTTGCGCATGAGGTGCGAGGATGCGCACCAATCCCGCCCATTCCGGTTCACAGGCGAAGAGGGTTTGCGCCTGCGCGGGGACCGACA
>CAZAVT010000159.1:0-8296 GCA_964488395.1 uncultured Burkholderiaceae bacterium
CCGCCGTCGCGCAGGTCATCACGGTCGACGCTCGTGATCACCACATAGTCGAGCTCGAGTGCCGCGATCGTGCGGGCCAGATTGTCGGGTTCATCGGCATCCAGCGGGTCCGGGCGGCCATGGCCAACATCACAGAACGGGCAGCGTCGAGTGCACTTGTCGCCCATGATCATGAACGTGGCCGTGCCCTTGCCGAAACACTCCCCGATGTTGGGGCAGCCGGCCTCCTCGCAGACCGTGTGCAGGCGGTGCTCGCGCAGGATCCGCTTGATGTCGTGGAACCGGCTCCCGGGACCCGCCGCACGCACCCGGATCCAGGCCGGTTTGGGCAGGATCTCGGCCGGTGCGAGCACCTTGATCGGAATCCGAGCGGTCTTGGCAGCGGCCTTCTGCTTGGCTGACGGGTCGTAGGCGACCTGCGCGGCGCCCGGGGAAGGTCCGGTCGCGCCAGTACCGGTGAGCGATGGATCTGGCATGATGATTCTGCCCCAGGCCGTCGACGCAGGCCCATGAGCGGCAATGAATGAACGAGCCCGAGTCTATCGGGTTTCGGACCTGGTCGCGAAATCGGGCTTAGGTCCGATCGCTCCGGTGAAGTGCGCGCACAGCCGTTCCGACAGCGAGGCCGCCACCGCAGCCTGGTCGACCCTGCCCAGCACCGAAGCCATATCGAGGCTGCGCAAACCCGGATAGCCGCAGGCATCGATCGCCGAAAAGGGCGCGAGGTCCATTGCAACGTTGAGCGCCAAGCCGTGGAAGCTGCAGCCTCTGGAAATCTTCACCCCCAGGGCTGCAATCTTGGCCCAACCGGCAAAGGGCCCTTCGCCGCCGGGCCAGGGCACAAAGACGCCCGGCGCCCCCGGCCATCGCCGACCGTCGACCCCGTGTGCGGCCAGGGTCTGAATGAGTGCCGCCTCGATCCTGAAGACCAGCTCCTTGACCCCCAGGCCCTGCCGACGCAAGTCAAGCAGCAGATAAGCCACCAGCTGGCCTGGCCCGTGATAGGTCACCTGGCCGCCACGCTCGGTCCGTTCGATCGCAATGTCCCCGCCTGCCGCCCCGCGCAGGTGCTCGGCACGGCCCGACAGCCCCAGGGTGTAGACCGATGGGTGCTCGAGCAACCAAATCTCATCGGGCGTGTCAGCCAGGCGCTGTGCCGTGAACGAGCGCATGCGCTCGAGGGTCTCGCGGTAAGCGACCCGGCCGAGCTCGCGCACGATGGGCTGGCCCACCCACCCCGACTCGAGCTGGGCAGACGGGGGATCGAGGCTCATCGGGGGCTGGCCGGCGGCAGGTGCGTCAGACGCCCGTTCAGAGCACCACCCGCACCAACGGGTGGCTCGCCAGCGCTTCGTAAAGGGACTGGAGCTCGCGGCGTGAGCGTGCGCGCACAACCAAGGTGAGACTCAACCAGGCGCCGCCCGAAGAGGCCCGCATCTGGACGCCCGCCGGATCAAAGTCTGGGAGATGGGCTGTCACGAGCTCGATCATCGACGCTGCGAACCCGTCGACCCGCCGGCCCATCACCTTGATCGGAAAGTCGACCGGGAATTCGAGGAGTTGCTCGATACGATCCCAGACCTCACCGGAGGCGGACACGACGCGCGTTCAGGCGGCCTTGGCGGCCTGATAGGCCTGGTAGAGCCGGCGGTAGACCGGACCCACCTGCCCATCGCCGACCGGCTGGCCATCGATGCGGGTGATCGGCAAGACTTCGCGAGTGGCCGAGCTGAGCATCAGCTCATCGGCCGCGAAAACGTCCTCACGTGTGATCCGGCGCTGCTCGAAGTGCAGTCCGCTCGCGGCGCAGAGCTCTCCGATCAGGCCGACGCGAATGCCCTCGAGTACCAGATGATCGGTGGGCGGACCAAGGACACAGCCCTGGCGCACGACCCAGATGTTGCTGGAAGAGCCTTCGGTCAGCATGCCGTCACGAAACATCACGCATTCGGCGGCTCCGGCCTCAACCGCCTCTTGTCTCGCGAGCACGTTGCCCAGCAGCGACACCGACTTGATGTCGCAGTGCAACCAGCGGTCATCGGTCCGGCTGATCACCGACAGACCGCGCTCGCGCAACTCGGCTGCCGGGGCGACGAAAGCACTGGACATGGCGAAAACGGTTGGCCGAACGCCCTTCGGAAACGGGTGGTCACGGCGGGCAACGCCCCGCGTCACTTGCATGTAGACGAACTGGTCACGCCAGGCATGGCGGCCCACCAGGTCGGTCACGAGCGCCGTCCAACCGGCATCGTCGAACGGGTTTTCGATGCCGATCGCCGCAAGACTGCGGGCCAGCCGGCGCAAGTGATGGGGCAAGCGAAAAGGCCGGCCGCCGTAGACCGGAACGACCTCATAAATCCCATCGCCGAAAATGAAACCGCGATCGAGGACCGGAATCCGGGCCTCTTCGAGCGGCAAGAACTCCCCATTCAGATAGACGGTCTGCGCGTCGCTCATGTCGATCACCTCGAAAATGTCATTCTCAAGCTGTCCCACAGCCGGCCGAAAAAGCCCGCCTCGTCGACCGTGGCCTGGGCCAGGACCGGGCGTTCGGCGAGGAGCTGGTCGCCCAGGCGTACCCTCAGGGTGCCGATCCGCTGGCCCTCTCGCACCGGCGCGACCAGCGGCTCGATGCGCTCGATGTCGCCTTTAATGTTGCCGGCCTGCCCGCGCGCGACGGTCACGAAGACCGGGCTGTCGATGACGGCAGAAACCTTGTCGGCACGGCCTTTCCAGACCATGAATTCACCGAGCTGCTGACCGGCGGAATAGGCTCGAACGGCCTCAAAATTCTGGAAACCATAGTTGAGCAGCCGCTGGGTCTCGGTTACCCGCACGTTATCGCTTGCCGCGCCCATCACCACGCTCAGCAGGCGGCGAGGGAATCCGCCTGCCGGCTGCTCGCGCTGCGCCGAAGCGACCAGGCAATAGCCCGCGGCCTCGGTATATCCGGTCTTCATGCCGTCGACGCTCGGGTCCAGTCCCAGCAGGCGGTTGCGGTTGGGCTGCCGAATCTTGTTGAAGGTGTACTCACGCTCGGCGTAGAGCTTGTAAAACTCAGGATGCTCCGTGATCAGCCGCGAGGCGAGAATCGAGAGGTCGCGCGCCGTCGAGTAGTGCTCAGGATGCGGCAGGCCATTGGAGTTGCGAAATTGACTCTGGGTCATGCCAAGGCGCAAGGCCTCTCGGTTCATCAGTTCCACGAAGGACTCTTCGCTGCCACCGAGCAGCTCGGCGAGCACGATCGAGGCGTCGTTGCCGGATTGGATGATCATGCCGCGCAGCAGCTCCGCCACCGTGGCTGGACGGGCCGGCTCGACGAACATCCGTGAGCCGATCGCACGGAAGGCCTTTTGCGAAACCATCGGCCGATCCTCGAGCGAGATCCGCTTTTCACGCAAGGCGTTGAAGGCGAGGTAAGCGGTCATCAGCTTGGTGAGCGAGGCCGGATCGGCCTTGCGATCGGCCTCCTGCTCGACCAGTACCTTGCCGCTTGTGACATCGAGCAGCAGCCACGAACGAGCGGTCATCGGCGGCGGCTTGACCGCCTGCGCCAAAGCGAGGGAGCTGAACGCGGCAAAGAGCAGCATCGCGAACAGTCGGGTCATGAGCGCAGGCCTCCGTGGTTGCGAAACGTCATGCAAGGCCGCCGGGCTGGGCGACATGCTCGAGCCGCCAGCCGGCAAGATGGCCGGCGACGATGCGCTTGAGCTGGGTGAGGCGGCGGTGAAAGAAATGGTCAGCGCCCGGCAGTACGGTGATCGGCAGCTCCTGGGGCCGCGCCCAGTCGAACACAGCGGCAAGAGGGACCACATCGTCGACCTCGCCATGTACCACCAGGGTGTCGGGTGGTACCGGCTCAGCCGCGAACCGCCCGACCGCTGGCCCCACAAGGATCAGCGGGCCCAAGGTCATGCCGCGCTCTCGCAGCGCGCGGGCCACCCGGGTCTGGACGAAGCTGCCAAATGAAAACCCGGCAAGCACCAGGCAATCGCGCGCCGCACGTGGCAGGCTCTCATCGGCGCGCAGGCTCTCGATCAGGGCCAGCAGGTCGTCGGTCTCGCCGATGCCGTGATCATGCGCCCCAGCGCTGCGGCCGACGCCGCGAAAATTGGGGCGAAAAACCGCAAACCCCGCCGAAAGGAGTGCCCGGGCAAGCGTCTGGGCGACCTTGTTGTCACGCGTTCCCCCCTGCAGAGGGTGAGGATGAGCGACCACGGCAATGCCGATCGGTTGCCCGGTCGGCAAGTCGATCGCGGTGTCGATCGGACCAGCTGGCCCCACGAACAACCGCTCGCGCGTACCGGGATTCATTCGATGATCAGACGCTCGACAGGGCGGCCGTCGCGCAAGTGCGATTCCACGATCTCGTCGATGTCTTCGCGATCGACGAAGCGATACCAGACACCCTCGGGATAGACCACCGCAACCGGGCCAAGGGAACAGCGGTCGAGGCAGCCGGCGCGATTGACCCGCACCTGACCCGGGCCCGACAAACCGAGCGCCTTGACACGCTCCTTCGCGTGGGCGGCGAGCGCCTCGGAGCCGAGGGCGGCACAGCACTCGCGTCCACCATCGCGCTGGTTGATGCAAAAGAAAATGTGGCGCTGGTAGTAGGGACTATTCATCGCCTCATTATAGACGCCCTGGCCGTATCATCCGCCCATGAATCCTGCCATCACTCGCGCTCTCAAGACCGCTCCAGACGAATGGCCAGCCGGGCTCGCCGTGGAACATCTGGAGCGGGTCGACTCGACCAATCGTGCGCTCCTCGACACCCCGTTCGCGCCGCGACCGCAGCCTGACCGATTGCTGTGGGCGACCGAGCAGACTGCCGGCCGTGGGCGGCGCGGCCGGAACTGGCTCGCCGAACCCGGGCGCAGCCTGGCCTTTTCGCTTGCGACCGAGCAGCCCGCAGCGCCCGTGACGCCGTCGATCGCGCTCGCGGTGGGCGTGGCGCTTGCCGAGGCGCTTGCACCGCTGTGCGGTCCACTGGCGCTCAAATGGCCCAATGATCTGCTGCGCGAGCATGCGAAGTGTGGCGGGATTCTGGTCGAAAGCCGGCGCGGCGGGCGGCCTGAGGCGCGGATCGACCGCTGCGTGATCGGCGTGGGTCTCAATCTGCTTGCACCGCTCGACCCGATGCGGAGAATCGACCAGAGTGCCGGGGGTCTGTTTGAAAACGCCAACGCGATGCCCGACCCCCATCGGGTGCTTGTGGCCGCCGCTCGGGCGGTCCTCACGGCCCTCGCCGAGCACCGGGCCCAGGGTTTCAGCCCCTTCATGGCCCGCTTCGATCGGCTACATGCCTGGACCGGACGCCCCGTCCGGGCCCTCGACGACGGGCGGCTGATTGCCGAAGGCGTGGTCACGGCCGTGGCCGATGATGGGGCGCTGCTGCTGCAAACAACCAGCGGGACCCTACGGCTGGTCGCGGGCGAGCTGTCGCTTCGACCCGCCTGATCGGCCCCTCTCGAAGGCGCCGCCCACGAAAAGGAGACTCCCATGGACAAGACCGACACGGCGGGTTGGACGCTCTTCACCTATGGATCGCTGATGTTCGAAGAGGTCTGGCGACCCCTGGTGCCGCAGGCTCGAGCAAGCATGCGCGCCGAGCTGCCTGGCTATCGCCGCGAGGCAGTCGCCGGCGAGCCCTACCCCGGCATCATCGCCGACCCGGGAGCCTTGACCGAGGGCCGGGTCTACTTCGGCCTTGATGCGGCCGATCTGGAGAGGCTCGATCGCTTCGAAGGCGCTGACTATGAGCGAGTGACCGTGCAGTTGCTGATCAGGGGCCCCGCTGACTCGGCCGTGCCCATCACGGCTCAGGCCTACGTCTTTCGCTCAGGAAATCGCCTGAGCGGTCAGCCCTGGGATCCGGTGTCGTTTGGGCGCCAGTCGGCTCAGGGTTTTTATGCGCGGCATGCCGGCCATCCGCCGGGCGAGCCGCCTCATGCGGGCAGCGAATCAGCATCCACCTGAACAGCGAGGCTCTTACGGTAGCGATTGAGGGCCTGAATCGAGTCAATCGGCTGCTCGAAGAGCAGCGACAAGTTGTGCAGGATGCGCTCGATCACCTTGCCCTCCCACGCATCGTCGAAGACGATCTGCCGGTCGAGCCAGCGCTCGAGCCAACCCGGGTCTGGCAATCGGCTCTGCACCGTATCCTCAGGAAAGAGCGCCCGGTTCACATGAAGATTGGTCGGGTGCAGGGCCTTGGCGGCGCGCCGGGCACTGGCCATCAAGAGTCCGATGCGCGCAAAAGCGGCGCGCGCCGGATTCCCTTGCTCGTCCAAGGCCTTTTTCATGTAGCGCAGATAGGCGCCGGCGTGCCTGGCCTCGTCTCGGGCGATCGTCTGATAGATCGCCTGGATCACCGGCTCGCGGTGCCACTGCGCGGCGCATCGATACCAGTGATTCAGTCGGATCTCGCCGCAAAAATGGAGCATCAGCGTCTCGAGCGGTGGCGCTGGCTCGAACTCGAATCGGATCGCCTGAAGTTCGGCTTCGGTCGGCACGAGGTCGGGGCGAAAACGGCGCAGATACTCGATCAGCACCAGGGCGTGTTTCTGCTCCTCGAAAAACCAGATCGACATGAAGGCTGAAAAATCGCTGTCGGCCCGGTTGTCACGCAGAAACATTTCAGTGGCCGGCAGCGCCGCCCACTCGGTGATCGCATTCATCTTGACGGTCAGCGCCTGCTCGTCGGAAAGCAGGCCAGCGTCGAAACGCTCCCATGGGATGTCCTGCGCCATGTTCCAGCGCACCGCTTCAAGGGAGGCAAACAGTTCGGGATAAAGCATCGATACGGGGCTCTTGCAGGGAGCACGGTTCGTCGAGGGCCACTGGGCCCCGGATCACAGGCGCGAAGTATGGCACGAGCGCACCGGGCTCGCGCGCTCTGCGAGTCCGGCCCAATGGGGTGAGCCTGGACCAACGCTCAGTGCGCGAGGCGCCGACGCAACCACCGCATCAGCGCGCCGATCACCGGGATCTTCTCGTACAGTTCCTCGGCCGCATCCCAATAGTCACGGTGAACGATCACACGGCCCTCTCGATCAAACACCACCCAGCTCGCGCCCCGGATTCGCTGGGTCGTCTGAGTGTCACGGCCACGAAAGCGAAATTCGAAGTCCCAAATCAGGCACGCCCGCTCCCGCTCAAGGATTGCCTCATGCACCACAAAGCGCGGCGCATCGACCTGCTCGAACATCGAGAGAAAGATCCCCGAGATGGCCGACAAGCCCGTGACTTCATTGAAGGGGTCCTTGAACCAGGCGGCCTGCGCGTAGCACTGATCAATCGCCGAGAGCGTTTCGGGGCTCAAGGTCTCGTAAAAGGTGCGCAGTCGCGCCAGGGCGGCCCGGTGGTCGGGTTGGCTCGCCTCGCAAGCGTTGGGCGTCGTCACCATGAGCGTCAACCGCCCGTCGCACGCCGGACCCATGCGAAGAACAGGCGATCCGGCAGCACGCGCAACAATTTCATCCAGAAGGTGAAGCGCTTCGGGAAGTCAATCTCGAACCCGCCTTTGGAAAACCCGCGGATCATCGCGCGGGCCGCGGTGTCGGCATCGATGAGGCCAGGCATACGAAAATCATTTTGCGCGGTCAGCGGTGTTTGCACAAAACCGGGATCGACCAGCCAGACGCCGATGCCCCGTGGGCTGAGATCGAAGTGGAGCGACTCGGCAAGATTGATCACAGCGGCCTTGCCCGGACCGTAGGCCAGCGCTTTGGGCAACCCTCGATAGCCGGCAACGCTCGAGACGAGCGCAAGACCGCCATGACCTTGGCGCAGCAGGAGCGGCAGAAGGCTGGCGAGGCCGTTGTACACCGCCCAGAGATTGATCTCGAGCATTTCGCGAGCCCGCTCGAGATCGAAGTCGTCGGCGCGCATGGGCTGGTAGGTGCCTGCAAGCCAGACCACCAGATCGATTCCGCCCCACTCGCGCTCGATCCGCGCGGTCGCCTCAGCGAGCGCGTGCGCATCGCCCACATCCACCGGCAGGAGCAGCGCCTTGTCACGGTCGGCCTCAGGACAACCCTCGAGCACTTCGCTCAAGAGGCTCGCGCGCCGAGCCGACAACACCAGTCTCGCGCCCTTGCGGGCGAGGGCCCGAGCCAGGGCCGCACCGATGCCACTGGAGGCCCCGACCAACCAAACCCGCCGGCCTCGCCATTGTTCGATTCTGGGATTGAGCGAGCTCATCGCTTGGTAAACGACAGGGTGACCTCTCCGAGCCGGATGCCGAACTTGCTCATGACGGCGCGATTGAGCATCACGCGATCGTCGATCA
>CAZAVT010000160.1:0-3392 GCA_964488395.1 uncultured Burkholderiaceae bacterium
AGCGGCACGATCTTGGGTCGCGATGTCGTTCCTGAGGTGTGCAAGACCAGCGCCACATCGTCGGGCTCGGCAGGGCCGGGCCGGGCGGGTGCGCCGCTGGCCGACTGGGTCGCTTTGAGCTCGAACGCGCCCGCTCCGCGATCGGGCCGTGCGATCAGCTCGATGATCGGAATACCAAGCTTTCGCGCCACCGCCACGGCAGGCGAGTCGCTACCGGCCTCGACGATCAGTCCGCGCGCCTGCAGGTCGTTCAGGTAGAACTCAAACTCGTCAGCCCGGTAGGCGGGGTTGAGCGGTGCACTCGCGCAGCCAGAGGCCACGGCCAGAAAAGCGCTCGCCATCGTCGGCCCGTTGGGCAGGACGATCGCGACCCGATCACCGCGCCCAATGCCCATCGCGTTGAGTGTCTTGATGGTGCTGTCGATGAGCTCGCGTAGCGCACGGTAGCTGAGCGGCGCGGCGGCTGGGGCGCAGAGCGCGCTCGCCTCGCCGTCGCCGGCTGCAAGGAGGCCACGGATGGTTTTGAGATCAGTCATCGAGGAGTCCTGAAAGAGAAGAATAGGCTGGGGTGGTCGAGAGCACCGGTCGGCCCCCGCAGGAAAGGCAAGCCTCAGGCGCCCGCCAGCGACAGGCGGGCGTGGTGGCGAGTGAGGCCGTCAGCAAGCAGGCTGCAACACGCGTAGACCGCATCGCAGTGCGGTGTCGCGATGCCGGTGAGGCGTGCGAGCTCGATCACCGACCCCAGCAAGGCCTCGAGCTCGAGCGGCCGACCTTGTTCGACATCCTGGAGCATCGAGGTCTTGTGCTCGCCCACGGCCTCAGCACCGGCAAGGCGGCGATCGATCGAAATTCGGAATCGCACGCCGAGTTGCTCGGCGACCAGCTGCGCTTCTCGCATCATCTCGAGCGCGAGCGCCCGGGTCTTCGGGTACTGACAAATGCGGGCAAGGGTGGCATGGGTGAGCGCGCTGACCGGGTTGAAAGTCAGGTTGCCCCAGAGCTTGAGCCAGATCTCGGCGCGCAGGTCCGAGGAGACCGGCGCCTTGAAACCCGCCCGCGTGAGTGTCTCGGCGATGCGCTGAACCCGTTCCGATTTGCTATTGTCGGGCTCGGCGATCGAAAAGCGGTTGCCCTCAATGACTTTGACGGTCCCGGGCTCGATGAGCTCAGAGGCCGGATAGACCACTGATCCGATGAGACGCGACGGATCGAGGTGAGCCGCAATCAAACCTCCGGGATCGACCGACTCGAGATGATGCCCCTCGTACGGCCCGACGAGTCCGTGGAAGTACCACCAGGGGATTCCGTTTTGCAAGGTCACAATCGCTGTATGGTCGCCCAGCAATGCCCCCAGGCTGGGCGCCACGGCAGCCACCTGGTGGGCTTTCAGGGCGAGCAGGACCAAGTCCTGGGGGCCGGCCTGCTCGGGGCTTTGGACAGCAGAGACGGAGGCAGCATGACGCGTCGTGCCATCTTCCTCGATGAGCCTGAGTCCGCCAGCGCGAATCGCAGCGAGGTTCGGACCCCGGGCGATGCAGACCACGTCCTCGCCTGCCAGAGCCAGGCGAGCTGCCAGAAATCCGCCGATGCCGCCGGCGCCGATGACCGCAATTTTCATGGTCCGATGGTAGCATCGGCGGTCTTTTTCCATGGTTTGACTCAACGATTGCCTCTCTCTTGGAGCCCAGCTTGGATCTCTTCCTGATTGCCTCGATGCTGGTGCTGGGCGCTGGGATCGGTTTCATTGCTGGCCTACTCGGCATTGGCGGCGGCATGTTCATGGTGCCCTTCATGTCGATGATCCTGGACCGGGTGGGCTTTCCAGCTGAAGAGGTCGTCAAGGTCGCCATCGCAACCTCGCTTTGCACGATCCTGTTCACCTCGGCCTCGAGCGTTCGAGCGCAGCATGGACGCGGTGCGGTCCGGTGGGAACTGGTCAAGCTGTTTGCACCCGGCATCGTGCTCGGGTCGCTGATCGGGGCGCAATTCGCCTCGTCGCTGCGCGGGGGCTTGCTCGCGCTGATCTTCGGCCTGTTCATTGCGTTCATGGCCACTCAAA
This sequence comes from uncultured Burkholderiaceae bacterium, assembly GCA_964488395.1. Taxonomy (GTDB): domain Bacteria; phylum Pseudomonadota; class Gammaproteobacteria; order Burkholderiales; family Burkholderiaceae_E; genus SYIM01. Next base: position 2,060 of record CAZAVT010000160.1, read on the forward strand.
TGATCCGGCCTCGCAAGACAGAGGCTGATCGCCCACTGCCCGGCAAGCCCTGGCTGTTCGGCTTCAGCACCCTGGTGGGCAGCCTGTCCGCTGTGGTCGGGGCCGGAGGCGCATTCATGCTCGCGCCCTACATGTCGCGGCGCAGCGTCCCGATCCAGCAGGCGATCGGCACGAGCGCGGCCTGCGGCTTCCCGCTCGCGCTGGCCGGTTCAGTCGGCTATGTGATTGCTGGCTGGTCGGTCGAGATGCCCGAACACACCTGGGGCTACATCTACGCGCCCGCGCTCTTCGGCATCTCGGTGGCCAGTATGCTCACGGCGCCGATCGGCGTTCGGGTCGCGCATCGCACGCCCACCGCTCGGTTGAAAAAATTGTTCGCCTACATGCTTTACCTGATGGCCGGCTACATGCTGTGGCGGGCTGTGCGCTACGGCTTGTAGCGCTCGCGCAGCAGATTCTTCTGCACCTTGCCCATCTGGTTGCGGGGCAGCTGCTCGATCACATGAATCGCCTTGGGCACCTTGAAGCCCGCGATACGGGTCTTCAGTTCCGCGATCAGGCGCTCGGGATTGGGTTGATGGCCCGGCCGAGGCACCACCACCGCAGTCACCGCCTCGCCGAAGTCGTGGTGAGGGATGCCGAAAACGGCCGACTCCGCCACCCCTTCGATCTCATCGAGCCAACCCTCGATTTCCTTGGGATAGACGTTGTAGCCGCCGGTGATGATCAGGTCCTTGCTACGGCCGACGATGGACAAATACCCGTTGGCATCCCAGCGGCCGACGTCCCCCGTGCGAAACCAGCCATCGGCCGTGAATTCCTCGCGGGTCTTTTCGGGCATGCGCCAGTAGGCGCTGAACACGTTGGGGCCACGAACCTCGATGCCACCGATGTCGCCAGCGGCGCAGTCCGACCCGCGCTCATCCCGGACCCTGATCGACACGCCCGGCAGAGGCAGCCCGACGGTCCCGGCAACCCGATTACCGTCATAGGGGTTGGAACTCAGCATCACCGTCTCGCTCATCCCGTAACGCTCGAGGATCCGATGCCCAGTGTGCTGTTCGAATTCACGAAACGTGTCGGCCAGAAGCGGCGCCGAACCCGAGATGAAAAGCCTCATCCTCGCGGCGACCTCGCGCGTGAATGCAGGCTCCTCGAGCAGTCGGACGTACATGGTCGGCACCCCCATGAAGACGCTGGCCCGGGGCAGATGCTGACAGACTTCGCGCGCATCGAAGCGGGCGAGCCAGATCATCCGGCCTTGAGCGAGCAAGGCACAGTGACTGGCCACAAACAGCCCATGGACGTGAAAGATCGGCAGCGCGTGCACCAG
>CAZAVT010000160.1:3402-8292 GCA_964488395.1 uncultured Burkholderiaceae bacterium
TCGAACCGAGATTGCCGTGCGACAGCATCGCGCCCTTGCTGCGCCCGGTGGTCCCTGACGTGTACAGGATCGCGGCCAGGTCGCCCTCGCCACGGGGGACTGTCTCGTAATGCTCGCCGAACCCCTGCGCCGCATCGATGAGCGTGCCCGATCCGTCGTCGGCGAGCGTGAAACAGTGGCGCACCCTGCGGGCGCGCGCGATCGGCTCGAACCATTCGGCCTGACGGGGCCCGCAGACCACCACCTCGGGCTCGGCATCGCCCAGGAAATAGTCGATCTCACCCGCCTGATAGGCATTATTGAGCGGCAGGAACGCATAGCCCGCGCGCAACGTCGCGAGATAAAGGAACAGTGCTTCGGGCGACTTGTCGACCTGCGCCGCGACCCGCGCTCCGGGCGCAAGGCTCAGACTCGTCAACAAGTTAGCCAGCTTCGCCGTGGCGCGATCCAGATCGGTCCAGGACCAAGTGCGCCCGTCCCCGGTCTCGATACAGATCAGCGACCGGTCCGCTGGCATTCGGGTCTCGATCAGGGCATACAGATTGGCATTCATCGTGAAGATCCCTCAGGGGGCGTTGCGGCGCGGCGAATCAGCAGCAGACCGGCCGCAGCCATCGGCACACACAGAAGCTGACCCATCGTCAGGCCGGGCAGCGGAAAACCCATGAACGCATCGGGCTGGCGTGCGAACTCGGCGAGAAACCGGAACAAGGCATAGCCCAGCAGAAAAAGCCCCGACACCTGCCCTAGCGCGCGCGGTCGGCGCGACACGAGCCACAGAACCGCCAGCAGCAGTAGCCCCTCGCCGGCAAACTGGTAAAGCTGCGAGGGATGCCGCGTAACGCTATCGCCCGCCTGGGGGAACACCATCGCCCAGGGCAACTGGCTCGGCCGCCCCCACAACTCGCCATTGATGAAATTACCCATCCGTCCTGCAGCGAGTCCGAGCGGGACCAGAGGCGCTACGAAATCGGTGACGGCCAGAAACCGTAAGCCCCGCCGACGGCAAAACCATGCCAGCGCGAGAATGACGCCGAGCAACCCCCCGTGGAACGACATGCCGCCCTGCCAGATCGCCAGCGCCTCCAGCGGGTGCTGCCAGTAATAAGCGGGCTTGTAAAACAACACATATCCCAGCCGCCCCCCGAGTACCACGCCGAGCACCCCGTGAAAGAGGAGATCCTCGAGGGCACGCACATCCAGGCCGCTCGCTCGGGCATGCTGGGGATCGCGCAGCCGGAGCCGTCCCAGCAGAAAAAAACCCACGAAGGCGATCAGGTACATCAGACCGTACCAGCGCACGGCCACCGGCCCCAGACTGAAGGCGATCGGGTCAAATTGCGGGTGTGTCAGCATGGCTCGAAATATACTTCACGTCCTAATCCCTTCCCCCAACCATGACCCTGCATCAGCGGAGCGATCCATGACCGAAAAACGCCGTTCATCCAACATCACCGAGGGCGTGGCTCGTGCGCCCAATCGCTCGATGTACTACGGGATGGGCTATGTGAAGAGCGATTTCGATAAGCCGATGATCGGTATCGCCAACGGTCATTCGACCATCACGCCCTGCAACTCCGGATTGCAGCCGCTCGCCGACGCGGCGGTCGAGGCGGTGCGCGCGGCCGGCGGCAACCCGCAGGTCTTCGGCACGCCAACGATTTCCGACGGGATTTCGATGGGCACCGAGGGGATGAAGTACTCGCTGATCTCGCGCGAGGTGATCTGCGACTGTATCGAGACCGCGGTCCAGGGCCAGTGGATGGACGGCGTGCTCGTGATCGGCGGTTGCGACAAGAACATGCCCGGCGGATTGATGGGCATCCTGCGCTGCAACGTGCCGGCGATCTACGTGTATGGCGGCACCATCAAGCCGGGACGCTGGAAAGGCAAGGACCTCAATATCGTCTCGGTCTTCGAGGCCGTGGGCGAGTTCTCGGCCGGCCGTTTGTCCAAGGAGGACTTCGACGGCATCGAGCAGAACGCGATCCCCGGCACCGGATCATGCGGGGGAATGTATACCGCGAACACCATGTCCTCGTCGTTTGAGGCCCTGGGCATCAGCCTGCTCGGATCCTCGACGATGGCCAATCCGGATCACGAAAAGCAGGACTCTGCATCCCAGTCCGCCCGGGTGCTGCTCGAGGCGGTACGTCGTAACCTGCGCCCGCGAGACATCGTGACCCGCAAGTCCATCGAGAATGCCGTGAGCCTGCTGATGGCAACCGGGGGATCCACCAATGCGGTCCTGCACTACCTCGCGATCGCACACGCGGGCGGCATCGAATGGTCGATCGACGACTTCGAACGGATCCGAAAGCGCGTGCCGGTCCTCTGCGACCTCAAACCCTCCGGGAAATACCTCGCGACCGACCTGCATCGCGCCGGGGGCATCCCCCAGGTGCTCAAGATCCTGTTGAAAGCCGGTCTGCTGCACGGCGACTGCATGACGATCACCGGCCGCACGATGGCCGAGGAGCTCGCCGACGTGCCCGATCAGCCGCGCGCCGATCAGGATGTGATCCGGCCGATCGATCAACCCATTTACGCACAGGGTCACCTCGCCATCCTCAAGGGCAACCTCTCCCCCGAGGGTTGCGTGGCCAAGATCACTGGCCTGAAGAATCCCGTCATCACCGGACCCGCCCGGGTGTTCAACGACGAGCAGTCAGCCCTGGCCGCGATTCTCGAAGGGAAAATCAAGGCCGGCGATGTGATGGTGCTGCGCTATCTTGGCCCGCAGGGCGCACCCGGGATGCCCGAAATGCTGGCGCCCACTTCGGCGCTGATTGGCGCGGGCCTCGGAGAATCGGTCGGTTTGATCACCGACGGGCGGTTCTCCGGAGGGACCTGGGGCATGGTGGTCGGACATGTGGCGCCCGAGGCCGCCGCCGGCGGACCACTCGCGCTGATCGAGGAAGGCGATCGGGTGACGATCGACGCGCACCGGCTGCTGCTGCAACTCGAGGTCCCGGACGCCGAGATCGCTGCGCGGCGAGCCCGCTGGCAAGCTCCCGCCCCGCGCTACACGCGAGGCGTACTCGCCAAGTTCGCAAAGCTCGCGAGTTCGGCCAGCCGCGGCGCAGTCCTGGACGATTTCTGACGCTGAACAGCGGCGCGGCAACCCCAATAAGCCCGGGGCCGACCCGGAGTTGGGGCGCCGCCCAGGACCTCGCTCGATATACTCGGAACGATCCTCTGGTCCTCAGAGAGCCTCTCGTCTCACACTCATCCGGAGATTCCATGAAGTTCGTTCACGCGTCCCTCGCCGCTGCGATCCTGTCGCTCACCTCGGGCGCCGCATTCGCCGATGCCGATCTCGCCAAGGCCAAGGGCTGCACGGCCTGCCATGCCGTCGACAAGAAGCTGGTCGGGCCTGCATACAAGGATGTCGCAACCAAGTATGCCGCCGATGCCGACGCGGCGGCCAAGCTCGCCGTCAAGATCCAGAAGGGCGGTCAGGGCGTCTGGGGGCAGATCCCGATGCCGGCCAATCCTGGCGTGAGCGCGGCGGAAGCCGACCGCTTGGCCAAGTGGGTGATGTCGCTCAAGTAATCGCGAGACACCGACCCGGCCGTGACAGGGGCGCTACGGCGCCCCTTTTCATGGGGGCCCGCTCGGCTCAACCCGCCTGATCGGCCGCAGATGTAAAGGCATCTGCAAAGAACTGCTCTTCGGGCAATCCACAGCGGGCCACAAAATCGCGCCGCGCGGACTCAACAACGACGGGCGCACCACAAGCGTAAACCTGGTGGGCGGAAAGATCGGGGAAGTCATGCATCACCGCTTGATGAACGAAGCCGTCCCGGCCTCCCCAGCCATCCTCGGGCAAGGCATCCGAGACCACCGGGATATAGCGGAAGTCAGCCAGCTCCCGGGCCCACTGCTCGCAGAGCGCGTTCATGTAGAGGTCGCGGGGTCGACGCCCCCCCCAATAGAGCCTCATCGGGCGGCGGACCCCCTTGAAGATGGCGTGTTCGATGATGGCCTTGATCGGCGCGAACCCCGTGCCACTTGCGACAAAGACGATGGGAGCCTGCGAGTCCTCCCGCAGGAAAAACGTCCCGAGCGGCCCCTCGAATCGCAGGATATCCCGTTCCTTCACGACCGGCTGGGTTGCTCCAAACAGCGCATCCGTGAACTTGCCGCCCGGCATGTGGCGAATATGCAGTTCGATTCGCTCCGCGTGGTGCGGTGCGCTCGCCATCGAGTAGCTGCGCCGCGAACCATCACGCAGCAGTAATTCGACGTACTGACCGGCCAGGTACTGCAAGCGCTCGTTGGCGGGCAATTGCAGGCTCACGATCTTCACATCCGGCGCGACGTCCTCGATGGTCGCAATGCGACAGGGAAGCTTGCGAACCGGAATGTCACCAGCGGCCATGACCACGCGGCATTGCAGCGTCAGATCGGACTGGGCGCTCGCACAGCAGAGCAGCGCCTGGCCGCGAGCCGCCTCGTCGGCCTTGAGCGCGTTGCTGGAGTGAGGGCCCTGCTCGATGCTACCCTCGAGGACCAGCGCCTTACAGGAGCCGCAGGCGCCGTTCTTGCACCCGTAGGGCAGCACCACACCCTGGCGCAACGCCGCAGTGAGGATGGCCTCGCCGTCGTCGACTTGAAACTGTTTGCCACTTGGCTGAACTGATACCGTGAATCCCATGAGCCGTTCTCTCGGAAGTGCTTCTCGATCTGCATTATCGCCCGAGTCGCGACCACGGCCACTGCCGCGACGGCTACGCCGGGTCCGTGTGCTGATCACCGGTTGCGGCGATGTCGGGCTGAGACTGCTCCGCCAGCTGGTGGCGCTACCGGCCGGCGTACGGGTCATCGCGAGTGCTCGGCGGACTGAGCAGCTCGACGAAATCCGGGCGCTTGGCGGTCTGCCGATCA
>CAZAVT010000161.1:0-6539 GCA_964488395.1 uncultured Burkholderiaceae bacterium
CGACTAACAATCGATGGCCCCTGTTTCTGAAGCCCCAGCTCGATGTCGCATCGACGTAGGGCATCGGCGCGAAGATGAGCAACATGACGCCCATCTTGTGGACTTCACCACCATAGCGCCTGCAGACCGCCGCATGGCCGAACTCGTGCACGACCTTGGCGATGATGAATCCAATGTAGAGAAGTGGAAGGTTGCCCGGTGAGAGCAGACCCTCTCCCTGGCTGAAAAGGCGATCGGCCGAATCGATCAGGGCCTTGCCAGCAAATCCAAGCAGCACCAGATAAAGCGCAACTCCCACAGGGCCCAGGATCGGATCAGCGGCATGGCGGCCTGAAGCGCCCGATCTGGATCGATCAGGGGAATCTTGATCGCCAGAAAGCCCATCAGGAGTGCTCGTATTTCCTGGCGCCGACGCTTCCGGTAACGCTCGAACAGACTGCTGCCGGCACTCGACCGATCAAAATTGAGTAGATTGGAAAGATTGAGCTGCCCGATGAGCTGCACCACCTCTTCCTGCGTGAGCGCCCTGTCCGGATCGATTTCCAGAGTCTGCATCCAGATGTCTTCGATGGTGCGTTCCAGGGTCAGGCGGCTCACGAAAGCCCACGCGTCAGCGCTCACCCGAAACCAATCGCTGGAGAGTGTGTCCCGAAGCATCACCCATGGCTGACCGCGAAAGCTTCGGCGATGGGCACGTACACTCGAACGCAACTCCACTCGGACCTTGGCAACCCGGTGCCAGGAATCGCTAAATGCTCTGGCAGCAGCATCATCGGGGCTCATGGCAAGCCCTGTCTCAGATCCAGAACAGGTGACGCAGGTAGCGCACTGTCCTACGCGTCAAGATCCATATCGTACTGCGCTCACCAGCGTCTAGCCGCGCGTTGCCTCCCATGCCAGGACGCCACCAAGCCTCCATTTCGGCCTGGATCGAAGCACGGGCGATGTAGATATTGCGCCCCTCGCGCATCGTCGATGCAGGATCGATCCGATCAACGACGAGGGGATAGCGGCGGTCGGGACGACCGACGAAGGCAAATTCACCGCGCATACCAATTTCAACCTCGTGAATGTCCGTCTGGTCCACTTCGAGTTCGATATAGGTCTCACCAGTCCGGGCGAGTTTGACCAGAAGGTCCCCCTTGCGAACAGGTGCTCCGAGATTCTTCTTCAGATCACCCTCGACCACAACCCCTGCAAAAGGTGCACGCATCCCCGCGTGGGCCAGCTGGAAACGGATGAGTTCAAGCTTCGAGGCAGCCTGCTGCTCGCGCGCGAGCGATATCTGCATATCGGCAAATTGGCGGGCGGCCTGTGCCTTTTCAGCCTCTCGGGAAAAGCGCACTGCGTCAGCCAGGGTCATCGCCTCCTCGAGCAGCAACTCTCGCGTATCCAGATCCACCAGCGGGCTGCCTGCCCTGACTACATCTCCGACCTCGATGTGTACGTCGCGCAGATAACCATCGAAAGGCGCGGGAATGAAAATGAGGTCCTTGCTCCTCAGCACCAGCGGGGCGTCGATTCGATAGGCCCAGGGCATAAGCGCAAGGATCGCAACCAACGTCACCAGCCCGAATGACGCGAGCTTCCAGGCAGTATGACTGGGACCCAGCAACAAGTCCCTCCAGGTCGCCATCCTTGAAAAGAGGCGGGCTCCAAGCCAGCGGTCGCGGTCATGCAGATCCGCCAATATTCGCGAACACGCCTCGCCAATCAAGCGCAGCTCCCAAGCCTCGCCGTGATCGAAGGGCCGACCTCGACGCTCAAACGTCATGACAGCAACGGGGATCGACTCGACCCGTAGTGCAACGGAAAGCAAGTGACCGGATCCCTGAGTCCTCGCGTAGGTCTCATGTGCACGTAAGACCTGTGCGCCATCCGAAGCTGGCCAGAAGAGATCGACATCCTGATCGAGCGCCTCTTCCATTGCCGCCTCGAGTTCCCTAGAGGCATTGGTGAGTCGATCAAACTTCTCAACATGGCTGACTGCCTTGAGCCTTACTTCTCGAGCCTGGACCCAACCCAGTGCAACCCGATCGCACTCGAAGCGCACTGCCAACTCATTGGTTAGGGTCAGACCAGCACGCATGAAACGGGTATGCCCGCCGAGTCGGATCGATAGATCGATCACATCAAATAGCCGCTCTGCGCCAACCTCGCTACGGCTGGACGTCTTCAAGTCCGCACTTGGTAGGCTGCCGGCGCGCGCCTTTGCAAATTGCACAGGCACCGATATGAGCAGATCTGCCAGCGCCATTAAAGCGATCCGATCCGAGGGCAGTGCGGTTCCAAGGACTTCATGATCAGCGGGCAGGATCACGATCACCGCGTGCTGCCCGGCCGCGACGGTATCCGCGGGCACGCGCAAGGCGAGCGCTGGTGCCGCTGACCGCTCGGGCCGGGACTCGTGCCCGGCAGACGGGCTCTGCGTGCCACCCTCGATATAGGGCGACTCCTCGAGCGCCTGATCGGCTAGACCGAGGATTCGCAACGCGTCACCGGACTGATCCGGTGCGTCGCCGGGCCACTGCTCCTGCAACTGCCACCGGCGGCTGCCATCACGCGCGAGAAGCAATACCCGCCGGGCGAGAAGAATGGAACCAACCGCCTCGAGATAGGCGGGCCAGAATTCACTGATCGTTCCGGCGAACCCAGCCAGGTCACTCAACCGGCTCGCGCCTAGCCGTACCCTTGCACCTTGCCGATCGATCAATTCGGCATGCATCAACGTCCTCGGACTTCTGGACTGACCATCAGCAGACGCCCCGCCATGCCCGGCCAGACGGAGCCATCGGTGTTTGCAAACTCGGCGATGACCTCCACCAATCCGCTGGCCGGGTCCGCGACCGGTGATACGAAGACGACTTTTGCACTGCGTACCATAGGATTCCCCTCGGATCCGAGCGCAACACTCACCATCCCACCACCTCTGATTCTGGAGGCTTCAGCGATCGGTACAGCGGCCGTGAATCGCACCGTGCGAACATCCACCAGCGTGATCACCGGTTCGTGAGGTGCGATGCTCTCACCCACCCGCGCGATGATCCTCGTCACAACGCCATCAATCGGCGAACGAAGATGCCGGCGCTCGTACGCCTCCCGAGCAAGGTCGAGTTCTACCTGTTCACGCTGCTTGGAAAATTCGATCGACTTGCGCTCCGCAATGATGGCGCCCAGCGCCAACTCCTCATCCTCGACCTGCTTTCGGGAGACTCCCCCAGAGGCGAGCAGGGCTTTCGCAGACCGGACCTGTTCGCTCAGCGTTCGCTCCTTGCTGCGCAAGTCTTCAAGCCGGGCGTTGTCCTCGAGCATGACTTCGCGACGACGAACCTCTAGCGCCTCGAGTGACCGATCGAGGTGAAGCAACAGATCACCCTTGCGCACACGGTCGCCTTCCTTGACCATCAAGCCCTCGATCCTGCCCGCTGTGGTCAGGCTCAGCTTGAGGTCCTGCATGGACTGGGTGATCCCACTGCCGGACGCACTTGCAGACAAGGCAGGGCGAGCTGGACCAGGCGCGCCAGCAGGATTCGGACTGGAGCTTGCGCCTGATGGCATCGCGTGGGGTGGCTGCCGGGTACCTGACAGGGAAGGCAGATCTGGCAGGCCGCTACCCGGGATGGATTGGGCAGGAACAGGCTTTGCCCCAGCGGCCGGAATACGGAGCACTGGGGCAGCGTTCGCCGGCGGCACCGCTGAGCCCGGACGTTCCGTAGCCGGCTGAGCCACCACGTCAGGCGCTGTCGACGTCGAGGGCTGGGCGACCGAGGGCAACCAAATCGCACAGAGCATGAACAGACCCAGCTTGTGCCTGGGCAGCCAGGCCACGCAACTATGACGCCGAACCGGGAGATCGAACATGCCACGTCCCCGCTAGCGAAAACGCTCAAGCAGAAGGCCCTGCGCGGCGTTCAGTAGCGTCTCGGCCTTGACCCAGGCGACATGCTGCTCAGTGACCTGCAGGCGCGCCACGATTGCCCGCTCCTCACGTAGCAGGATCTCTCGCATGTCACTGCGGCCTGCGGCCAGACGGCTGCGCTCGAGCTGCAATTGGCGCTCCTCGCGCTCCGCCACCTGCACCCATAGTCGCCAACGCTCGGTTGCGCTCGAAAGCATCGCAATCGCAGTGTCGATGTCGTTGGACACGCTGACCTCAAGCGCCTTGAGTTGCAGGAGAGCGTCCTCCTTGCGCAATGTCGCGGAACGAAGATCCGCACGGGCCTGACGGTTTTCACCGATGGGCATCGCCATCTGGAGTCCAACCGTCCAGGAGGGATAGTCGTTCATCCGCGTATAGGCAAAGGCTCTACCTGCCGTCAACTCGAGCCCGTTGAGACCATAGCTTGCTACCAAATCGATCTTGGGCAGTTCCTGATTCTGCGCATAGGCGATCTGCAGACCCTCTCGCTCGACCATGACCTTGCGCATCAGGTAGTCGTCACGGCGCTCGAGCGCCACGCGGAGGGCCTGGTCAAATCCTATGACCTGCTCGGCGATGGCTGGCAATCGGTCGACGGCCCTCAGGCCTGGACCGGCTTCACCCGAGTGAGTCATCAGCAGCGTACGAAGGCGGCTGACACGCTCCTGCACGCCCTGCCTCGATTCGCTCAGCGAGGCTTCAAATCGCCCGAGATTATTCTCGACTTCCCAAACCTCCGCCTGAGGTAATCGGCCGTTACGGTTGAGCGCCTGCGCCTCCAGGAGTAGCCGCTCACCCATACGAACCTTGTCGATCGCGGAGCGTTCGCGCTCCTGCGCAAGCAGCAAATCCCAATAGGCAAAAGCCGCTTCGGCGACCGCGCTGGCCTCGGTATCGCCTGTGGCGAACTCCGCTGCACGCGCGTCGAGCTCGGCCAGCCGCACGCGCGCGAGGGGGGCGGCTCGCCCACTATCGCGCGCGAGAGGTTGGGTGACCGTGAATCCGTAGAACGCCCGGAAGTCCTCGTCGTCGCTTTGCCTCACATCGCGGGTGATGTTGGTGATGAACTTGGACAGAGAAGCCTTCGCCTCAACCCGAGTCCCGAACTCCATCAGCTGGGATACCGATAGGGAATAATCCTGGGCGCGTCGGTCATACAGGCCCAGACCCCGCCGGGTAATTTCCTCCTCGGGAGTATTCTTGAGTCTCTGGCGCCCATCGATCGCTGACATCTGAGCTTGAGGCTGAAATGCCGATTCTGCGCGCTCGATACCTGCCTGTGCGATTTCCCGCTCGATGCGCCTGGAACGAACTGCCTTGCCCGAGGCGCGCACGCCGGCAACAAGGTCGGCGAGCCGTAACTCGCCCGACCGGGGTAGGACGCCTGCGGACTCAGCGGACTGGGCCAGCGTCGGGTCTGCTGGCAACAGTCCTGCGACAGCGAATAGAAGGACCATGGCACATGAAAGGAAACGGCTCCGTCGCGAACCCATCGACGTTGAACGACCGTCCTTGAGGCCTCGATCGCACAGCTCGGCACCTACCATTCCAGAGACGATCAACGAGTGCCCTTTCGGGACATAGGCCAGCGTCAAGCGAACAGAGGTGAACATTGGCGCCACTCGGCTCACGCTCCGGACAAACCTGGTCGCCATCGCAGCATCAATCACGGTCCCTACGGCGCCGACTGAACGATACACGGCCCCGCTCGGTGAGTCGAGAAAGGCTGGTGGCCAGTATTGCCCGGGCACCCGCAAGCCACCCGGCACGTGCTCCTGGGGACTCCTCGCGGGTCTGGGGGCTATAAGCCATAGGCCCGCCGTCACTCGCCGCCAACGCCATGCCGTTTTCGAGGGTTCCCTCAGATGAATCCTTCGGGACTGGCTCGGCGATCGCTTCGAGGGCTGCACGCGATTGACCAATGAACTGCGGCGGCGGCTCGGCAAGGAGCACGATCCCTGCGTCAGCTAATCGGGCCGTCGCATCGCCGCTGACCGACCATGCAGCCTGAGAGGGCCGACTTTCCAGTCGGTCGACTTGCCCCGAATGTTCGCGACGGACTTGAGACTGCTCGCTCTGAGGAGCGAGCCCGAGGGACGACAGGTCGACTCCAGCCGGCAGACAGACCCGACCCTCGAGCACGAGCACCGAATTCCCCAGAAGGCTGACTCCGGTCCTATGCCGGGGGCCTGCACCCAGGCAGTCGTCGTCAAGCAGCGGCAGGTCAGGAGCTGCTAGCGGAACCAGAAGCCACGGCATTCGCTCAGACCCGGCCACCAAGTCGCCCTCGAACTCGCCCACCGCCCCTGCCAAAAGCTGATCAGCCCCACCTCGGACCGCCGAATCAGAAACGACCTGCCCGCTACCCTCGTTCCGGTCGTAACCAGATAATGCCCACGACCACAGGGCAGGTTGCGCCGTTGCCGAGGCCGATTCGGTCAAACCGCCCGACAGGCTGATCCTGGAGTCGGGCGCTCGATCGGCGTCACTGAGGGGAATTCGGACATCGGATCCCATGAAGGAAACCTGCCCCAGGTCCACGGTGCTGCCGACGGCCGCCGGCCCAGAAACAGGGCCAGCGGTCGGCACTTCGACAGCCAGCTCGATCAGATCGAGCGAA
>CAZAVT010000161.1:6549-8245 GCA_964488395.1 uncultured Burkholderiaceae bacterium
AAGCCGATGCCCAGTCCTCGCCCTCTTTGTCAGTCCAGTCGGGCTGCGAGTCCCGAGCGAGGCCCTTGCCGCCCGCGAAACGGATAGGCCGGGTCGATCGATATTTCCAGCGCCCAGCCAGGATTGCCGCCGCGCCAGTCAGTGCGGCAGCAATCGAGATCTGGTCAGCCTCTTCCGTCTCTGTCTGCGCCTCGGCAATACGCACGACCTCCGGCGCAACAGACTCCGATGCGGAGTCTGTCCCTGCCTCGTTGGACGAAAGCGTCGTCACGACATACGGATTGCCGGTCGGTGGCAACTTGACGCTGTTGGCGGGTGCCTTGACGCTGAAGCGGCCGTTAACCACAAGGGAACCCGTCCGACCGACCTCGCCAGTGCTCTCCACATCAAGAGCGCCTGCAACGCTCAGGGTGCCAAACATGACCCCAAGACCTGATAGGGTCAGCGTATCGGTACTGCTGGTCATCGAGCCAGAAAGAGTGAGCAGCCCACTGCTTCGGATCACGCTACTGCCCGTGAGCGTGACGGTTGCCTGCAAGGCACCGCGGTCGTTCAGCGAAAGGTTTGCCGCATTCATCGTCAGCGCACCCGCGAAATGGTTATCGGCGTGGCCTAGGGTCACCGCCTGCTTGGGTGCCGAGATCTGAGCGGCCGCTCCCGCCAGCAGCGCGCCCGTTTGCGTGATCTGACCGCTGCTTGTGATCGACAAGGCGCCTTCAACCGAGAGTTCGCCGAGCACGAGCGCGCCCCCTGAGTTGAGGGTCAGGCTTTTCTGGCTCCCGACGACCCGTCCTGCAACCTGGAGGGCTGCGCCCGCCTTGAGAATCGAACTGCCAGTCATATCGATGGTCGCTTGGAGCGACCCAATATCGCTGAGATTCAGCGTACCGGCCGCGACCTGGACCATCCCGACGAAGTCATTGCCGGTACCGTTCAGCATCACCGACTGCGCTGGCGCAGAGATCAGAGTTGCACCGCTTATCTTGAGACTCAATCCAGTCTGGGACACCGGCCCAGCACTGGAAATGTTCAGTGCGCCGCTCACAGACGTCACCCCGAGCGACGTGGAGCCACCAGATATGGCGGTCAGGTTCTTGCCACTGCCCGCGATCACGCCCGAGAGTGTCAGGGCTCCACCGCTGACGACACGGGCATCACCGGATGTGTTGAGTGTGACCGAAAGCGCGCTGGCGTCCCGAAGTCGCGCCTCGCTGGCTGAAACGGTCACTGCGCCTTGGAAGTCGTTCATGGCATCGTCAAGGACGACGGATTGACCGAGGGCGGTTATCGAAGTGACACCCGTGACCCTCAAACCCTGGGGGCCCCCCTGGGCTCCAGCCACCTGAGAGACTGCGCCGTTGCCGCGAACGGTCAAATCGCCGGCCACGGCAAGCGGACCAAGCTTCGTGAGCAGACCCGAGGCAAGAGCAAGGCCTGACCCCACGCCAGTGACGTTTCCAGCGACAGCGATGTCTTGCGCTGCGGTAATGCTGGACTTCCCGGCAGCGTTGAGCACAAGTTCAATGGAATTCAGATCACGCAACGTGATCGCACCGCCATCGACGGTCGTCGTTCCCTTGAAATCGTTTGCCACATGGGCAAGCGTGATCGCGGACTTGGACCCTGTGCGCAACGTGGCAGGCCCGCCCACAACCAATCCCGCGGTCTGGGTCACAGCGCCGACAGCCGACACTGT
>CAZAVT010000162.1:0-7883 GCA_964488395.1 uncultured Burkholderiaceae bacterium
CTGACTATGCGTTTTCGGCGCTCACGCAATTTCGTGGCGAGCCGGGTGCTCTGCGCCATGTCTTCCAGGCGTTCACGGCCCTGGTGCTGGGTGCCTACTTCAGCTTTTTCTGGAGCGAGGGGCGCGTCTCACTGCCGATGAAGACACTGTCGCTGGCGGTGCAAACCGTTAACGGCCAGCCCCCGAGCCTCGCCCGGTCCGCACTTCGGTTCGTCTTCGCGATGGGCCTGCCGTTGATCGCGCTGGCCGCCGGTCACCTCCTGAGCGGATGGTGCTACCTACTGCTGCCCGCCTCGTGGTTCTGGTGCCTCGTCGATCGCGATGCGCAATCGCTGCACGATCGACTGAGCCGAACCCGTCTGGTCAACCAGGCCCCGCGCCCCAGCATCCGCTCAGTCGACGTCTGAGTCTTGGTTCAAGCCTTCACGCAGTCCACGTAGTACTGGTCAACGCCCCGATCGCTCTCGACCAGAAGCCCGTGCACGTCGGTGTCAAACCCAGGGAATCGCGCATTGAATGACCGCGCGAACTTGAGATACTCGACAATCGAGCGGTTGAATCGCTCGCCCGGAATCAGCAGCGGAATGCCTGGAGGATAGGGCGTGACCAGCATGGTCGTGATCCGACCCTCGAGCTCGTCGATCGGCACCCGATCGACCCGTCGATGAGCGATGCACTCGAAGGCATCGGAGGGCTTCATCGCCGGCTCCATCTGTGACAGATACATCTCCGTGGTGACCCTCGCGACGTCGAAACGCTTGTACTCCTCGTGAATCTGTTGAGCCAGATCGCGCAGACCGACCCGCTCATAGGCGGGATACTTTTGAACGAATTCGGGCATCACCCGCCACAGGGGCTGATTCGCGTCGTAATCCATCTTGAACTGCTGCAGCTCGGTCACCAGCGAAGTCCAGCGGCCCTTGGTGATGCCGATGGTGAACATGACGAAAAACGAATAGAGGCCGGTCTTCTCGACGACGATGCCATGCTCGGTGAGGTACTTGGTGACAATCGCGGCAGGGATTCCCCATTTTGCAAAGCGCCCGTCAATGTCCAAGCCGGGCGTGGCGATCGTCGCCTTGATCGGATCGAGCATCGTGAACTCGGACGCCAGACGGCCGAAACCATGCCAGCGATCGCTTGAGCGCAGGAACCACTTCTCACGCTCTCCGATGCCGTGATCGACCAGATCGGAAGGCCCCCAGACCTGAAACCACCAGTCCTGGCCAAATTCGGCATCGACCTTGCGCATCGCACGCCGGAATTCCAGCGACTCAAAGATCGACTCCTCGACCAGGGCCTTGCCGCCGGGTGGCTCCATCATGGCCGCCGCGACATCACAGGAGGCAATGATCGCGTACTGCGGGCTGGTGGAGGTGTGCATCAGGAACGCTTCGTTGAACCGGTACCGATCGAGCCCCCGGCTCTTCGAATCCTGCACCAGGATTTGCGAGGCCTGCGACAAGCCCGCCAACAGCTTGTGGGTCGACTGGGTCGAAAAGATCAGCGCGTCCTCGCTGCGGGGCCGATTCGGGCCGATGGCATGGAACTCGTGATAGAAGGGATGAAAGGCCGCATGCGGCAGCCACGCCTCGTCAAAATGCAGGTTCTCGATATAGCTGCCAAGCGAGCGCTTGATCTGCTCGACGTTGTAGAGCACTCCATCGTAGGTCGACTGGGTGATCGTCATCACCCGCGGCTTCTTGCCTTTGTCGCGAATCAGCGGATTGGCGTCGATCTTGCGCTGAATGCTCGCCGGATCGAATTCCTTGAGGGGAATCGGACCGATGATGCCAATGTGATTGCGGGTCGGCTGCAGGAAGATCGGTACGGTGCCCGTCATGATGATCGCGTGCAGGATCGACTTGTGGCAATTGCGGTCAACCAGCACGACATCGTCGGTCCCAACCGTCGAGTGCCAGACCACCTTGTTCGAGGTCGAGGTGCCGTTGGTCACGAAAAACAAGTGATCGGCGCTGAAGATCCGCGCGGCGTTGCGCTCCGAAGCAGCGACCGGCCCGGTGTGGTCGAGCAGCTGACCGAGTTCGTCAACCGCATTGCAGACGTCCGCACGTAGCATGTTCTCGCCAAAGAATTGGTGGAACATCTGCCCCACGGGGCTCTTCAGGAAGGCCACACCGCCCGAGTGTCCCGGGCAATGCCAGGAGTACGACCCGTCGTGCGCGTAATTGACCAAGGCCTTGAAGAAGGGCGGCGCGAGTGAGCTGAGATAGTTGTTAGCCTCGCGAATGATGTAGCGGGCCACGAACTCCGGCGTGTCCTCGAACATGTGGATGAAGCCGTGGAGTTCCTTGAGAATGTCGTTCGGGATGTGCTGCGACGTGCGGGTCTCGCCGAACAGGAAGATCGGGATGTTGGAGTTGCGCCGGCGGGTCTCGAGAATGAACGATCGGAGATCGGCAATCGCAGAGCTCTCTGCGCCGTCTTCGCTGATCTCCTCGTCATCGATCGACACAACAAACGCAGAGGCTCGCGCCGCCTGGTTAGCAACCATCGTGACATCGACGTAGGTAAAACCGCCGACGACCTCGAAGCCCTGATCCTCGACGGCCTTGGCCACCGCACGGATGCCCAGACCGCTCGCCGATTCGGCCTTCCAGTCCTCGTCGATGATCACAATCGGGAAACGGTATTTCATCGCTGCCTGCTTTTGCGTGAAGGAGCCGGCTTACGCCGAAAAAGCGCATTGGACCACAGATTGAGAGGTCTGGGACCGTGTGTTGCCGGAATACCGCGCCCATTCCGAATCACCAGCGCAACTCCGAAGCTCAGGGCTTGCGCAAGGCTCGACTCAGTGCGTCGCCCAGAAGCGTCGAGGACTCGACCGCCGGCTGCCGTCGTTCGCCCGTTCGACTCATGCTGGCGCCGGAACCAGGTCGGGACGGCGCCGAACTGCCCGATCCGCTCATCGCGCCCCGCGTTGAGTTGCCACGATCAACGCGCGCCGACGCCTCACGGGACTGGCTGTCCGGAATCAGCGGCCGACTCTTCATCGACAGTCCGATCCTCTGCCTCGCGACGTCGACTTCGAGCACCGTCACCGAAACGACCTGCCCAGTCTTGACCGCATCCCTTGGATCCTGCACGAAGCGGTCCGACAGTTGCGACACATGAACCAGACCGTCCTGATGCACACCAACGTCGACGAAGGCGCCAAAATTGGCCACGTTGGTGACGACGCCCTGCAGTTTCATACCGGGCTTGAGATCCGCGATCGCTTCGACGCCGTCCTTGAATCGGGCTGTGGTGAACTCGCCGCGCGGATCGCGCCCCGGCTTCTCCAGTTCGGCCAGGATGTCGCGCACGGTCGGCTCACCGAAGCGTTGATCGGTGAACTCACGAGCCTCGAGGCCGCGTAGCAGTTCGCGCCGACCAATGACCTCGGCTGCGCCCCGGCGGATTCGCGCAAGGATCCGCTCGACCACCGGATAGGCTTCAGGATGAACCGCCGACGCATCAAGCGGATTGTCGCCATCGCGGATCCGCAAAAAGCCGGCCGACTGCTCGAACGCGCGCGGCCCCAACCAGGCGATCTCCTTCAGGGCTTCACGAGTCCTGAATCCGCCAAGCGCCTCGCGGCGTTCGATGATTCGTTGCGCGAGGCTCGCCGACAGCCCGGACACCCTCGCCAGTAATGCCGCCGAAGCCGTGTTGAGATCGACCCCAACGAGGTTGACGCAATCCTCGACCACTGCGTCAAGCGCGCGGGCGAGCGCACGTTGATTCACATCGTGCTGATACTGCCCGACGCCGATCGACTTCGGATCGATCTTGACAAGCTCGGCGAGTGGGTCCTGAAGCCTACGCGCGATGGAAACCGCCCCGCGAAGGCTGACGTCGAGATCAGGCATCTCACGGGCGGCCAATTCACTGGCCGAGTAAACCGAGGCGCCCGCCTCGCTCACCATCGCCTTCCGAAGCTGCAGGTCGGGATGCAAACGCAGCAGTTCTGCGACGAGGCGATCGGTTTCTCGCGAGGCCGTGCCGTTGCCGATCGCGACCAATCGCACGCCATGACGACGCGCAAGATTCGCGAGCCGGTCGATCGAGCCGTCCCAATCACGCCGGGGCTCATGGGGGAAGACCGTGGTGGTCTCCACAACCTTGCCAGTGGCGTCAACGACCGCGACCTTCACCCCTGTGCGAATGCCAGGGTCCAAGCCCAGCACAGGACTCGCCCCTGCCGGCGCCGCAAGCAGGAGGTCTTTCAGATTCGCGCCAAAGACGCGGATTGCCTCGGCCTCAGCGGCCTCGCGCACCCGGCCGAAGAGTGCAGTCTCAAAATGGGGCAGGAGCCTGACACGCCAGGACCAACGCAGCACTTCGGCGAGCCAACCGTGTGCCGGCGCTGTCCCGCCGATCACCTCAGCAAGCCCGACCAGCCCGGCCAACCGAACGACCGCGGGGTGAGGTTGCAGGGCATCACGCGCCGGCTCCAGCCCGACTCGCAGTGACAGGACACCCTGCTGGCGCCCCCTGAACAGCGCCAGTGCCCGATGCGAAGGCAGTCCTCGCAGCCGCTCTCCATGATCGAAGTAATCGCGGAAGTTTTCGCCCTCGGCCCGCTTATCTTCAAAGACCTTGGCGTGGATCCAGCCATCCTCCCAGAGCCAAGTGCCGATCGCCTCGAGGACCTCAAAACGCTCGGCCAGAATGTCACGAGCACCATCGAGCGCCGCCTTGACGTCGGCGACGGCGCCTTCGCCCTGCGCATCAGCCGGCTTCACGAAGCTGAGGGCCTCATCGGTGGGGACCCGCTGGTGCTCGGCGAGTAAGAGGTCCGCGAGCGGCTCGAGCCCGCAATCCCGGGCGATATCGGCCCGGCTGCGACGCTTGGGCTTGTAGGGGAGGTAGAGATCCTCCAGGCGAGCGCGGGTCGGCGCAGCCTCGATGAGTGCGCGCAAGGCCGGCTCGAGCTTACCCTGCGAGGCGATGCTGTCGAGCACGGATTGACGACGCTCCTCCAGATCGCGCAAGCTGGTCAGGCGTTCATCCAGCAAACGCAGCTGCCCGTCGTCAAGCCCGCCGGTCGCTTCCTTGCGATACCGCGCGATAAAGGGAACCGTGGCGCCTTCGTCGAGGAGGGCCATCGCAGCGAGGACCTGTGCCGGCGTCGCAACCATCTCGGTTGACAGGGTTTGAACGATTCGCCGTTGCGCGGATTCAGACAGTTCGGGGCGGCTGGACACTTCAGACATCGGCAGGCTCGGATTCACAGACGGACCAGGGCCGCGATTGTGCCACGCCGTCAGGAGGAGGCACGCAACTCCAGCGCACAGGACAGACGCCGGAGCAGCGCCGCATCGCCGATGGCGCACGGTGCAACGCTGGCGGCGATGACCAGCCGACAGGTGAACGGAATCTCAAAGCAGAGACCGCCAGGCAGGCCCAGCCACTCGTGACCTCGCTCCACAGGCCCGAGCCAGCGACTGATCAGTGCACGTGCCATCGCGGGATGACGCGCGAAGTCATCGACAAGCAGAAAACCTCCCCCCGCCTTGATCTGAAACGGCGCATGGATCCGCGACAGACCGGGTTCCCGACGCAAGGCGAGCATCGACGGCGACAGCTCGGCCCCCACCCGTATGACCGGCCGGCGCACAAGCAACCAGCGGCCATCGGTGGGCTGTGCCAGCCCAATGGATGGCGCGATTGGTTGATGCCAGTTCCGATCGAAGACTTCGACGATGTGCTCGTCGACGAGGACGGCGTGGGGCATAGCAACAGTGCCCTCGATCGCCTCCTGCAAACGCGCAAGGAGATGACTCTTGCCGCTGCCCGACGGCCCATGCAGATAGACGATGCCGCGACGGCTTAGCGCCCTGGCCAAGCCATGCAGCTGAGCGGCGGTCAGCGCAGTCGTCGCGAGCCGACGGCTCAGGCGCAGGGGCTGAACAGGTTGCTCCGAGGCGCGTTGCCGTACCATCCACTGCCGGTATTGCTCGAGCGGCACCGGAGCCGGTCCAACATAGCGGCTTCGAAGAAAGGACTCAGCCGCATGCCGTCGTCCGCTCGCGCTGAGCAGCCAGACCCGTTCGGAGGCTGAATCGTCCGCGCTGACGGATCGGCTCGCACCATCGATGGCCGCTCGGGCTTCTAGGAGGCCCGCGAGCCGTAATGTGTGCAGCAGCGGGGTGAGCATCAATGCCGACATGCCGATGCGCCGCGCCAGGCCAGAGGACGTTTGCTGATCGGCCCGGTACAGGTGACGCAGCACCAGCCCATTGAGGACCGCTGGGCTGATTCCCACCGCTGAGAGGGTGGCCGGCTCTGGCGGCAGGGCTGCGACATCGGTACCGCTGAGCGAGGCCTCCGGCTCGATTGGGTGGAAGTACCGCTCGCTGCGACCCTTGTCAGCGTAGACCAGCATGTCGACTCCTGCGGGGCGCGCAGCGCTTCGTTAAGGGACTCCTTGGGGAGCAGGCCGGCGTGGGCAGCGACCAGATCGCTCAGCCGTAGCGGTTCAACGAGAGCTTAGGCAAACCGTCGATGATCGAGCAAGGGTCCGCGGGGGGCTTCCATGCGTTTGAGCAAGGGCCGCCTTGAGTCGCAACAAGCTCGACCCGATTCAGTGGACGACGCGGCCGAAGCGGAACTCATCGCCACTGAAATCGACAGGAATCTCGTCTCCCGGCTTGAATCGCCCGCCAAGCACCAGACGGGCAACCGGGTTCTCGATCATCTGCTGGATCGCACGCTTGAGCGGCCTCGCCCCGTACAGGGGATCGAAGCCAACCTTGGCGAGCTCCTCCAGCGCGGAATCGGTCATTGTGAGACGCAGGTCTCGATCGGCAAGCCGCTTCTCGAGGCGTTGGAGCTGAATACGCGCGATGTCGCGGATGTGCTCGCGCCCAAGCGCGTGAAAGACCACGATCTCGTCGATTCGGTTCACGAACTCAGGACGAAAGTGCTTCCGCACCTCGCCCATCACGGATTCCTTGATCAGATCCGGATCCTGTCCGGCAAGCCGCTGGATCTCATGCGAGCCGAGATTGGACGTCATCACGATCACCGTGTTTCGGAAATCGACCGTGCGCCCCTGCCCGTCGGTCATCCGGCCATCATCGAGTACCTGAAGCAGGACGTTGAAGACGTCCGGGTGCGCCTTTTCGACTTCGTCCAGAAGGATCACGCTATAGGGTTTACGACGGACGGCCTCGGTCAATTGCCCGCCCTCCTCGTATCCCACGTAGCCGGGCGGCGCACCGATCAGACGGGCAACCGCGTGTGCTTCCATGTATTCGCTCATGTCGATGCGAACCATGTGCTCCTCGGTGTCGAACAGGAATTCCGCCAGGGCCTTGCAGAGCTCGGTCTTACCCACACCGGTCGGGCCGAGGAACAGGAAGGATCCGTAAGGACGATTGGGGTCGGAGAGCCCGGCCCGGGAGCGCCGGATCGCATCGGCGACCAGACTTACCGCCTCCTCCTGCCCGACCAAACGCCGGTGGAGGAAAGATTCCATCTGCAGGAGCTTTTCTCGCTCACCCTGCATCATCTTAGAGACCGGGATCCCGGTTGCGCGCGACACGACCTCGGCAATCTCTTCGGCCCCGACCTGGGTGCGCAGCAATCGCTGCTGAAGGCCACCTTCTCGAGCGCGGCGCGATTCCGCCTCGCTCGCCGATTTCAAGCGGCCCTCGAGCTCCGGAAGGGTTCCATACTGGATTTCGGCGAGTCGATCGAACTGGCCCTTGCGCTGCAGCTCGGCCATCTCGAGCTTGAGCCGATCGATCTCGGCCTTGATCTGGGCACTCCCCTGCAGGGCGGCTTTCTCAGCGCGCAGGATCTCGTCGAGATCGTCGTACTCCTTGCCGAGGCGGCCGATCTCCTGTTCGATCAACGCCAGTCGCTTCTTTGAT